>CATLHA010000007.1 GCA_949948745.1 uncultured Caryophanales bacterium | reverse complement strand
ATTATTAATTGTTACTTTAATATAGTTTTAAAAGAAGGAAAGTTAGTAATTTGTGGATATGATTCTCATATTCAAAAAGAAGTAGGAAAAGATTTAGAACAAGCTTTTCAAAATATAGAAAATAGTACAAATGAATTAGCGGCATTACACTTAATTAATATATAGAAATAATAAGAATAAAAAGGGGAAAAATATATGCAAGAAATAACACAAGATTGTGAAAGAATGATTTTATACCACGCTAATAAATTCCGTCGTTATTATGATATGGATGACTTATTTCAAGTAGGAAGTATTGGTTTAGAAGAAGCAAAGAAGAAGTATGATCCTTCTTATGGGACTAAGCTATCTACATTTGCCTTCCCATATATAAAAGGTGCAATATATCGATATATTAAAAATGATAGATTAATAAAATGTGGAAAAAACTATGAAAAGGTAATATCTATTGTAGAAAAGGCGAGAGAGTTTCTAAGACAAAAATTAATGAGAGAGCCAACTTTAGAAGAATTATCTGTTTTTACTGAATTAGAGACTTCTGAAATAGAAGAAGCAATGATGTCACAAGAACTAGTTAGAAGCCTAGATTATATAATGAACGAAGATGATGATGGAAAGTCTATGCAATTATATGATGCAGTACCATATATAGAAAAAGGATATCAAGAAGATATCCTAGATTTAAAAGTAGCATTAGACCATCTGACAGAAGAAGAAAGACAATTAATTCAGTATAGATATTATCAAGATATGACACAGCAAGAAATATCAGAACGATTAGGTGTCAATCAAGTCAAAGTATCAAGGCAAGAAGGAAAAGTACTAGAGAAATTAAAACAATTATTATAAAAAGATAATACCTGAATTAAGTATTATCTTTTTTTGATTATTTAAATCCCTTTGGTCGATATTCATCTTCATTGATATAGTCTTGTCCAGCAGAAGTGATGTCATCAATAAGATTAAAAGCATCTAAATAATTATTAGGCCAAGAAAGATTATCTAAGTCATTTTTTAAATCCATATCTTGGTTTTTATTAACAGTAGTATTTTTTAAGTAAGTTTCAATCATTTGAAGTATAGAAACAGTCGCATCTACCATGACATCGGCACGAAAATACTGATATTGTTCAAATATAGTTTGATCAAGAAGAACTTCCGGATCCGTAGAATTATTAGGTGTTAATTGTGATAAGAAAAGTCTTTTTTCAGCTTCATTAGAATCAGCTAATAGACTAAACTTTAAATCTCCTGTAGACAATAAATTTGCTTTAAGTTCCTCCATAAAACGATCGGATGGAATATTTTGAACATTTATCATCATCTTAGAAACATATTCATCAAACTTAGCTTTTAATTCCCTGTTATTTAAAGTATGAATTTCTTCATCCGTAAATACTTGCGGAACAAAATGGTTTATAACATTATTTAGTTCAAGATGATCCTTATTTTCAAATAATAGGGTAGAAGTAGATTGAAGTATTCCAGAAATAGCGAACTGTGGATTTTTTAATAGATTTTCACGATACTCATAATAAGCATTGGCCACCCAATCAAAACCAGCAGCACTTCGATTAGTGTCAGAGCGATTACTTGCATGTGCACTTTCCATAGAACGTTGTGCCGCTCTAATATAGCGTACTGCCTTTTCGTTATATGGGTTATTCTTAACAAGTTTTCGAATTTTACTAATATCTTTTTGATTACCTTTCTGTTTTATTAAAGGATCCTCTAGAGAACATATAAATTTACTTTCTCCATCACTACCTTGTCTACCAGCACGTCCACGTAATTGATTATCAACACGAATAGAATCATTCAAACTAGCACCAAGTACATAAAGACCTTTTCCAGTTTCATGCATCTTGTTTCCTTGAGGGTCCAATAAAGTAGGTTCTAATAATTTCTTTTCTTCCCCACAAATTTTCTTCCAGTAATCTACTTTTGTTTCAAATAATTGTTGCATTTCCTTGTTATCACATTCTCCAGTACGAGAAAGTAATTCTGCTTGACGTTTAATTTTAGCAATTTCCTTTTCTCTTTCAAAACGATTTCTAATAATCTCTACACGACGCAAATAATTGTTTTCTACATCAGATTTTGCAAGTTCTATTGGATCTCCACCAAGAGCAATATCTGTACCACGACCAGCAATCGCAGTAGAAATAGTAACAGCTCCTAATCGTCCCGCTTGAGATATAATTTCTACTTCACGATCTGTATCTTCAGCAGTTAGAGATTGATATGGAATTCCACTAATTCTAATATATAAATCATCGACTTCTTCTTGATTTTTTGGTTCTCTATTATTCACTAATTTAAAAATATTTTCTTTGGTCGCATAAGAAATATGACCAACATCTTGAATCTTCTTTTGCATCATTTTTTGAACACGATAATCTAGTTTTGTCATTTCATTTTCAGGTAAAATCATACTTTCTACTTTTGCATATAAGACATGCAATTCTCTTCTATTTTTTGGAAATTCTGTATTTGTCATCAAGCAGTATAATTTCGTTGCTTTTGAAATGTTGATTCTTTCTTTTGATGTGTTAAAAATATCACAATATACTTGATCAAAAGGTTTTGGTTTATAAGCATCAAGGTTTTCCATGATTTCTTTTGCTTCATCTATATCTCTAGCACCAATCAAAATAGGTTGTTCTCTTTTGTGACATTCAACAATTTGTTTGATAATGGCATCCATCTTTTCCTGTCTTGTTGCATAAACTTCTGTTGGTTGTTCAACAGCTATCTTTTTTCTAAAACGAGGAATTTCAATGATTTTCTTTTTATATTGTTCTTGAAACTCACTTTTTGTTATTTCATCGCTAACAGTACCACTGGTTCCACCAATTTTTTCATATTTAGCGAAGAAGCTAGGATGAGTAATTTTTGCTGTACTGATACTCATATTAGTTTTTTCTTGTTTACCTATATTTTCCTTTTCTTCCAAAGCTTGATGCAATCCTTCAGAAAATTTATTATCCGGTAAGTCTCTTCCGGTGTTACCGTCAATTAAAATAACTCTCTCTTCTCCTGTATTTGGATTGATACCAATACGATAATCAACATTTTCTTGTAAAATGCAATGAGCTTGTAAAGCATTTTGTATATAGTGAAAAAATTCATTTTCATCAAATGGTAATTTTTCGATTAGATGTCCAATTTCTTCATAACCTAAATCTGTAAGTTCAACGGTTTTATTTCTTTCATCAACAAAAATTTTAGCACCACTATTTTTAATCTTATCATAAAGAGCATTTTTTGTTCCCTCAATATGTTTACCACCAATAGTAATCATATTATAAAGAGGACTATTACTAGTACTATTACTAGTGCGGAAAGTGTTTCTTGGATTTTCTCTTAAAGATTTTACAATATAATTAGCAAGAGCAACCATTCTCTGACGGTTATCTTCTCCGTATATTCCACCATCATTTGTTTGCTGTTCATCTAAATTCATTTTCTTTTCAAAATTTTCTAAGGAACTAGAAATAACAAGAGGTGTATTTGCATCATCAATCATAACAGAATCAACTTCATCTACAATAGCATATCCAAAAGGTCTAGAAATCATGATATCTTCTTCTCTCATGACTTGTTGATCTTCTTCCCAATCAAAAGCAATTGTAGAAGATTTAGCATAAATGATATCCAAATTCTTATATGCTTCACGACGTAGTTTTTTAGAATCTTTTTTTGATAAAGTTTCTCCATTCACTGAATAATGATCTAAAGCACATCCAACCTTAAGACCCAAAGTTTCAAAAACAGGTGTATTAGTTTCAGAATCACGTTGTGCTAAATAATCGTTAGCTGTAAAAACATGTACTTGATTTCCATTAAATGAATTCAAATAAGCGGCCATTGTTAGAGCAAAGGTTTTACCTTCACCTGTTGCCAGTTCTGCTACATTACCATCATTTAATACTAAAGAAGTCATGATTTGTGATGGAGTTAGTTCAATGCCAGACTTTACTCTAGAGATAGCTTCAATAACTGTAGCAAAAGCTTCTGGTAAAATATCATCTAAAGTTTCGCCCTCATCAAGTCTTTTTTGTAAAGCGGCACGAATAATAGAAAGATCTGCTATCTTGCGCATATCTTCTCTAAAAAACAAAATTTCATCTGTTTTCTTTTGTAATTTTTTTAAAATATAATCATTTCTTTTAGAATCAATATATTTTTTTAAATGAAAACTAAATTTTGGCTTTTCCATATTTTCTTGTACTTCATCTTGATTAGTATCTTCCTCTACAAAATCATCAAAATCATCCTCTGGAAGTTTCAATTTATTAATAGTCTCTTCTATAAAGCCCATGACTTTTCACCACATTTCTATATTCTTATCCTATACAAAATAATATCATATATTTAAAAAAAAATAAATAAAAAGAATAAAATCAAAAGAATGGAAAATACTAGAAATAGGTGATTTTATGGAAAAGAAAAAATATGAAGAAATAGTGGCAAGTCATAAGCCAACAGAAACTAGATCACAAAACGCTTTTATAGCATTCGTATCCGGGGGAATTGTTGGGGTGATTGGCCAACTGTTAACAGAATTTTATTCAAAGTTTTTTGATATTTCAACAAAAGATGCAGCTACATTTATGCTAGTAACATTAATATTTGTAGCAAGTTTATTTACCGCCCTTGGTTTTTTTGATAAATGGGTGAATTTTTGTAAATGTGGATTAATTATTCCAATTACTGGATTTGCACATTCAATGACTAGTGCTGGTATTGAATATCGAAAAGAAGGACCAATTTTTGGATTAGGTAGTAATATTTTTAAGCTAGCAGGTAGCGTAATTCTTTACGGAGTGGTATCTGCATGGTTTTTTGGATTATTACGATTGTTAATTATGGGAGGTTAGAAAAATGACATTTCAATATAGAAACGTATTTGTTGAAGATGCATCAACAATTGCAGGCCCTTATGAGGCAGAGGGACCACTAAAAAAGTATTTTGATAAAACTTTTGATAATTTATATCATGGAGAAAAAACATGGGAAACAGCAGAGGTAAAAGTGCTAGCAGATAGTATTGATACATTACTAAAAAAGACAAAAAGAAAACAGGAAGAAATTGATCTAATTATTTCAGGAGATTTACTAAATCAAATTACTTCATCTTGTTATTCGGCAGAAAAATTTGGATTCCCATTTCTTGGAATTTATAGTGCTTGTGCTACTAGTATTGAGGGAATGATTATTGGAAGTAGTCTAATTGATGGTGGAAAAATTAAAACAGCGATTGCTGCGACATCATCACATAATATGAGTAGTGAAAAACAGTTTAGAAACCCAACAGAATATGGGGCTCCAAAGCCAAAAACAGCAACCTTTACAGCAACAGGTGGAGCAAGTATTCTATTATCAACAGAAAATTCAGGAATTAAAGTAGAAAGTTCCACGATTGGTAGAATTATGGATTATAATCAGACGGATCCATTCAACATGGGTGCTGTAATGGCTCCTGCTGCAGCGGATACAATTTATAGACATCTTGAAGACTTAAATCGTTCCCCAGACTACTATGATTTAATTTTAACTGGTGACTTAGGAATGTATGGAAAAGAAATATTGATTGATTTTATGAAAAAGGAATACGGAATAGATATTAAAGATAAATACAATGATTGTGGGACAATGTTATATGACTTAGAAAGACAAAAAGAAGTACAAGCTGGAGGATCAGGTCCAGTATGTAGTGCTTTAGTAAACTATAGTTTAATTCTAAAAATGCTAAAAGAAAAAAAATTAAAAAAGGTTTTATTAGTTGCAACAGGAGCTTTATTTTCTCCAACATTTGTTTATCAACATGAAAATATATTAAGTATTGCTCATGCGATAAGTTTGGAGGTAATTAAATGATTTACTTAACATCCTTCCTATTTTGTGGTTTTATATGCTTAATAGGACAAATTATATTAGATAACACAAAATTAACAGCAGGTCATATTACAAGTATTTTTGTTGTAGTTGGAGCATTCTTGGATACTTTCAGTATTTATGATCAGATTATTAATTATGTTGGTTCAGGAGCACTAGTACCAATTACTAGTTTTGGTCATTCTCTAATCCATGGGGCTCTAGATAAAGCATCTGATATGGGAATTATGGGACTATTAATGGGAATGTTTGATTTAACAGCTTCTGGAATTACAGCCGCCATTGTATTCACATTTATATTTAGTTTATTCTTTAGACCACAAAACTAAAAAGAGCTTGAAAATTCAAACTCTTTTTCTAATTGAATAATGATTTTATTTTTTCCTTATTCTGTTCTATCTTTTCTATATTTTCTAAAGTTTCACTAACTAAATCAGATAAATTTTTAGTACTTGAATTTTCTACAGATTGTCCGTGAACGAAATCTCTATTAGAACATAATTTCTCAAATATTCTCTTTTTATCTCGAAAGAGAATTTTATGACGATAATCCGTACAAAGAAAATTTGCATACTCTTGATCTTCAAAAACTGAATGATAAGTTTGTAAAATATAATCAACATATTTTCTATTCGCATCAATATCAATAAATTCTGGAATGTAGATTCTACGTTTTTCAATCAATTCTTGTAATGAGTTTTCCCACAAGGTGAGATATTCTTGATTTCCATTATATCTTGCACTAGTTTTATAAAGATATGGAACACTAATAGAACTAGGTGAATGATCAAAACTTTTAATCTTTAAAATATCAATTTCATTCTTATATAATTTTAATACTAACGGTAAAATATTTTTATCACGCAGTTCATAAAATTCTTCTAAATCTCCAATAGTTTGTACCAATATAATTCTTTGATTTGCCATATTATTTTAATTTTCCTATAGTCTAATATTATAATTACTCACTAATAGATTTTTGCTTTTGTTTATTTTTTTCTTGAGTATCGTATACTGCTTGAGTACATAGAATAAACAATTCTTCACTATCAGCACTATGTCCTGGAGTTAAAAACATAGGAACCGTTCCTGAAATATTAGAGATTCTCATTTCCATAGGAGTAATTGTAACTCTATTTTTCTTTAGACTGCATTTTTTTTGATTACTACTAAAAATTCTTTTACTATCCCTAAAAACTAGAAGATCACCAGAGTCTACTGAATAAGATTCACTAACATAATCCACATATTTTACTTCTCCATCAGAGGCAATAAAATCAGGAATAAAAATTTTTCCATGTTCAATCAATTCACGTAAGGAATCACTATTTAAAAATAAGTAATTCATGTTTTTTTTATTTGACATATAAGATGGACGATATAAATTTTTAATACTGATTGGTTTTGATGGTCTCCCATCAAATAAAAATTCCATTTCATAATCGGATAAATTAAGTACAAGTGGCAACTGGTTGTTCTCCCTCATTTCGTGATATTCAAAAATGTCAGCAACAGTCTGTACTAAAGTTATAGTCTTTTTTTGTTTTATCATAATATTCCTCTTTTCTTGATTGTTATTTATTATAACCAATTAGACAAAAATACACAAGAAAAAAGAAACCAAAATGATTTCTAAAATAGTCTAAAAAAGCAATTATATATATTCGTCAAATGATTTACAAATTTGTTTTGGTCTTTTGTTTCCTTGATTATTTTCTCTTTCTTGATATATAGCTTGTACACATAAATTTTCAAATTCTTCCTCTTCTGTTTCCTTAGATTCATCAATAGAAGAAATAAATGTCGAAATTAATCCTTGGTTTTTATCAGTGTTTTTTTGCAGACTATACTTTGCTTGATTTTTTTCAAATAATCTTTTTGTACCACGGAATACAATAAATGGACCAACATCTACAGAAAAATCAGCTGTGATATAATCTACAAATTTTGTTTTTTTATTAAAATCTAAAAATTTTGGAATACAAATTTCCCCTTGTTCAATAAGTTTACGTAAAACATGACCTCTTAAATGTAAATAATGAACTCCCTCTTCATTTCTCATATAAGCTTTAATATATAAATGTTTAATACTCATAGAATCTTTCACAGGTGCCTCTAATAAAATAGACATTTGTTCATTAGTTAAACTAAGTACTAGTGGTAATTGACCAACCTTTCTCATTTGATAATATTCTTTTAAATTTGCGACTTGTTGTACTAAAGTAACTTTTTTCATTGTTTAACCTACCCCCCCTTGCTAGTAAAAGCTATTATACAATAATTATAAAAGTAAAACAATAAGATTTATAATTTTTGCTAATTTCCTTGATAATCAAATGATTTTTGATATAATAAGAAACATTAAAAAGGAGAAAAATTATATGGATTTATCAAAATTACCATTAGAGGAATTGCTTATAATTAGAAAAATTGTAGAAAGTCAGGAATTACAAATAGAACTTGAAAAAGTAATAGAGAAGAAAGAACAGGAAAAATTATTACCAGAAGAATATCAAAGTGATAGATTACCAGAATTTTATTCACAATATGAAGAACAATGTTTAGAATTATTATCACAATTGAATTACTATGATGTAGAATTTTTTCCACTATATTCATTTAGAGCTGCAGGAAATAACAAAGGTGGAGACTTTCGTATGATACGTTCTAATATTTATCAGTCAGGTTGGAAAAGTTTAAATCAATTTGAGCCATTTTTTAAGGAAAATTCAAGCAATATTTATCTATATGAGGGTGTATTTAATACTTGGAATTATATCAAAACATCTATCTGTAATAAATTAGATAAGGAAAAAAATATAAATACTAAAGAAGATTTATTGAAAGACTATAAAGAAAGACAGGAGTTGGTAAAGATATCTATTAGAAATATTTCAAAGGAATTACTGAATCTAAGACTTCAAGTTCCAAATAGTAGACTATCTGTTGCCAATCAGGGACTTAATAGGACAGCAAATAAGATAGGGGAACAAGTTACTTACAATCAAAAATTATTTATTCAAGCATTGGCCTTTGGAATGAGTTTAGAAGATTTACAAAAGAAAAATTATGAAGGAGCAAAAAGACTACTATATGTTCCGAGATAGAAAAAGAAGAAATCATTGATTTATATCTGATTTCCTCTTTTTAATTTTGCTTGGATAGTTCAATAATAACATCCATGTCATCATCTCTAGCCATAATATTTTTATGCATTTCATGACACTTTTCACAACGATAGATAATTTTGTAAGTATCTTTAAATTTTTCTACGCCAATTGGTTTTAATAAACCATGACAAGAATTTTCTCTGTCTCCTGGGAAAATGTCTACATGTTTTGAATAAAGGCAATAAGGACAATGATCTCTTGCAGTATAATTTAATTTTTCAATTTCTCTATTGCAATTCTCACAAACAAAGTTTTCATCTTTCATAGTAAATCTTTTCATAACTCATTCCTTTATATCAATTTATTTTTCATAGTTTAGTGCATGAAAAGTATATCACAAATAGTAGAACTTATGGTATAATATTAATATATTTTAAGAAAGTAGGAGGGCAAATGGAATACGAAATTAAAATTGATGCATTTGAAGGACCTCTAGATTTGCTTCTTCACTTGATTAAAGAATCAAAAGTAGATATTTGGGATATTGATGTTGTTGAAATTGCAACACAATACCTGGATTATATAAAAAAAATGGAATCTTTAAATTTGGATGTTGCAAGTGAGTACTTAGTAATGGCAAGCGAATTAATAGAAATGAAATCAAGACTTCTTTTACCAAGAGTACAGGAAGAGGAAAATGCTGAAGAAGAGGATCCAAGAGAGGTTCTAATTAAAAGATTAATTGAATATCAACAATATAAAGATATCACAGAGAGATTAAAAGAATTATCAAAAGAACGTCAAGGTTTTTATACAAAGCTCCCAGAGAGTTTAAAGGAATATGAAGAAGATGGTGTAGTAATAAATAGTGATTTAGGTCTTGATGATCTGATGAGAGCATTTGAAAAATTTTTAAAAAGAAAAGAAGAAGAAAAACCATTAGAAACAACAGTTACAAAGAAAGAAATTTCTGTAGAAGATAGAAGAAAAAGTATACGCAATATATTGCATAATAAGAAAAAAGTTGATTTTTTTGAACTTTTTGAAATAGTAACAAAAGAATATATTGTGGTAACATTTTTAGCAATTTTAGAAATGGCAAGAAAAAACGAATTATTTATTAGACAAGAGAATAACTTTGATTCAATTACAGTGGAGGAACTACAATGAATAAAGAAGCAGTAACAGAAGGATTATTGTTTGTTGTAGGAGAAGATGGATTAACTCTTACACAACTAACCGAGATATTAGAAATAGAAAAGGAAGAAGTATCTCAAATTCTTGGTCACTTAAAGGAAAAATATGAAAAAGAAAATAGTGGGATTCGATTAACTTTTTTAGGGAATACTTTTAAATTAACAACAAAAAAGGAGCATAAAGATTACTATCAAAAATTAATTGAGAATCCAGAAAGTAATACACTTAGTCAAGCAGCATTAGAAACCCTAGCAATCATTGCCTATAATGAACCGGTAACTAGGATAGAAATTGATGAAATTCGAGGAGTGGGAAGTGCACAGGTAGTTAGAAAATTAGTTGCAAAAAACTTGATAAAAGAGGTAGGTAGAAGTGATGCTATAGGAAGGCCTATACTATATAAAACTACAAGTGATTTCTTAAATTATTTTGGTTTATCTACTATTGAAGATTTGCCCAAAATAGAGGAATTAAAGGTAGAGGAAAATAAGGAAGAAAGTAAAGACTTATATCAATCAAAGTATAAAGAGGAAATATTATAATATATATATACTCTTTTTCTTTTGAGTAAATCACATTGTAAATATCCTGTAAAGATATTGACACTATATTGAATTTTAAATTACAACATGCTAATATAAAATAAAATAGAGGAGAATTGGAGGGATATACTATGGCATTAGGAATGACACAATTAGAAGAAATCAGACAACATAAAGATAGAATTGTAGAGCTTTGTGGAAAGAGTGGACAATCAGGATTATTTGATCAATGTAATACATTTAATTATGTAGTCAAACACTTAGATGATTGGGCATCAGAGGTACCAAGAATTGAGGCAATCAAAGAGCAAGTTAGCACAGTTGCTGCTGGAGTTACTGAATTAACTGAAAATACGGTAATATTAACAAATTATATAGATGAATTGGTGAATAATCTTCAAAATATTAATAATCCAGATGGCCCTATAACAAAAATTGTTCCTGACGTTGGAGCAAATCTATAATGAGAAAGGAGACCAAATAAAATGGCACAAGTGGATTTTAATATAGAAGAAATTAGAAGACAAGCTGGTAGACTTGATACTCAAGCTGAAAATCTTGATAGTACAAGTGACCAAATAATTCAAGAATTGCAAGCTATTTATAATATTATTCGTAATAGTAGTCAAGAGGACCTTCAAAGATGGATAAGTGTAGAAGAATATGC
Source organism: uncultured Caryophanales bacterium (assembly GCA_949948745.1). Taxonomy (GTDB): domain Bacteria; phylum Bacillota_I; class Bacilli_A; order RF39; family UBA660; genus Alloscybalousia. The sequence continues at coordinate 53,079 of CATLHA010000007.1, read as the reverse complement.
TGAAACTTTTATAGCAATTCATAAAAAAGCCAGTACTCATTTTCATAATTTAGCAGGTGAAATGAGAAATTGGGCTTTAGAAACAGAACGTGAAGAACAAAGAGCTGCTGGGGTAATTGGAAGATTAAATGAACCAGTTGCTAAAATTAGTGCTATGTTAAATACTTTAAATAGTTAATTTAAATTTTGAACAGGTTATAGTATTTGAAAGAAGACATTCTATTTTAAGAGTGTCTTTTTTTATAGAGAGAAACTTTTTTTTAAAATACTTTTTATCTTAATTTGTCAAGGAAAATTCGGTAGAAACTGAGGCCAATTCTTTTGTTCTTTTCAGCCTTTATTATTGACATATAGAAAAACTATATCATAAAATATATAATATACATGAAGGATAGGTGAAAGTAATGCAACTAAGCTCTGAAGAAATTGAAAAATTAAGAGAACATAAGCAAAGAGTTATAGAATATTGTAGTGCATATACAGAATTCGGTCTATTAAACCAATGTAATATTTTAAAAAATGCAGTAAATTCTATAGAATTTTGGTCTGAAGAAACAATAATTGGCGAAGAAGTAAGAGATGAATTAAAAAAAATAACAGAAAGGCTTACAAGACTAGCAGAAGATACAATAGTACTATCAAATCAAATTGAAATTTTAGCTGACAATATAGAGGCAATTAATAAAAATAATAATAACGAATAAGAAAGGAATATCGATATGGCAGAAATTGACATGATTGAATTAGAAAAACAAGCAAATGTAATTAAAAATCAAGCAGAAAAGTTAAGAATAGCCTGTAATACTATTAGAGAAGAGTTGGCAGAAATAAATAGTATTATCTATAAAAGAGGAGATAGTCTAAGTAAAAATGTGTCTGAATATTTAGCAATTTATAATAGTAAAACCAAAGAAATAATTGAAAGATATATTAATTTATCTGAAGTGATGAAAAATTGGTCTTATGATTCAGAAGAATATGAAAGAATGACAGCAAACGAAATCAATAGATTATCAGATAAATCTATTAGAATAAGAGAAATGATAGAGAAAGTAGAGCAAAATAATAATTAAAAAATATAATATTTATAATTGAATAGAATTAAATTTCTTTCATGAAAATTGAAAAAGTATAGTTTACTTTTTAAAAAGTTTATGGTATATTTTGGGTAGAATAAAAATGGAGGCGTTTGAGTATTATGAAAAAAGAAAAAAAATCGATAAGAAAAAAAACAGGTAGAGGAACTAAGAAAAAACAGCAAACTAGTACAATGATATATTATGGACTAATGATAGTAGCTTATTTATATCTATCAATTGCTTGTATTTATAAATATTTTAAGTATGATGGATTAGATAATTGCTTTTTAGAATTGATGTTAATATTAGTATTGTCATTAGTAATTGAATATGTTCATATTATAAAAAATGACGGAAAAAATATTCGCAAAAAATTATCTAAAAAGAAAAAGAAAGAACGTCTAAAAACTTATGTAACAGAAGGGTGTATTTTATCCCTAACAGTAACCTGTATTCTTTTTTTAGCTATTTCATCTGATAGAATTTTTATTAATTTTTATGATTTTCTATTAGGAAATATTATGACAACAATTATTTTATCAACAATTTTAAGTTTCATAGTAATTTTCACAATTAGCTTTATAGGAAACTATTTAATTAGTGAAAAATTATTAAGAAATGTAAATGAAAAATAATAAATAAAAAAACATACTTTAATCTAAAGTATGTTTTTTTATTTATAAGACTCTTATAATAAAAATTGGATAAGGAATTTTCTCTATTTAAATGATGAAACCTAATAAACAATTTGAAAGAAATATCGATTTTAATTTAGATACTATTTATTCTGTTGTGTCAATAGAAAAGCATTAAAAGAGCTTAAAAAGAATCCAAAGAAAATTATTAAGACTATATAGTAAGATAAAGAATATTAGAAAACATTATGTGAGTGAAATAATCAATAAACTAACAAGAGAGAATGATATTATCATTAGTGAAAAGTTAGATATCAACGCAAGTATCAATATAATTTTTGAAGGATTAAAAATGCACTATAGTATTGTAAGTATATAATGACTAATATAAAATAATAAAAAAGTAAGAAAAAGAGTATGGCAGCGACTGTCGGAATTGAAGCCTATGGAGAATAAGGGGGTACCTTATCAAAGAAGTAGGAAACCTAGGAGGTAACGACTAGGAGCGAATAAAATTTAAAATTTATTTAAACTTTATTCTTTTGTTCTTAAAAAGGAATGAACAATCAGTTCATTCCTAAAATTTTTTTCTTATTATCCAGTAATCTTTTATCACCAGGATTATATTTTAACGCTAAATCTACATAATATAATGCCTCTTCCTTTTTATTTAAATAATAAGAAGCAATAGACAATAAGTCATATGGTGTTGCATCAAATGAAAAAGATTCATTAATATACGTCTTTGGATGATAATCGATATCTAGTGCAAGTAAAATATAGTGTTCTACCAATTTAAAATCTCTTTCTAAATATTTTAAAATGGCCATTTCCATGTAAGAATCTCTGAGATATGGGGCTTCCTTTATAGCTAGTTTGTACCACATTTCTGATTCTCTATATCGTCCTAGAAAACGATAACATCTTCCAATAAATCGCATGGAAGCGCATCTCTCATCTTTCCAAGTAGCGGTTTCTAAAGAGAGATGCCGAATCAAAGTATCAATTGCTTCTTGATATTTTCCGTAATACATATATTCTCTTCCTAGATAGTGAACATTTCTGTCATCTAATGGTTTTTCTTTAACAGAAAGTTCCAATAGAGGTAAGTAATTGCTACGAGACTTTTTAGAGTCAGGGTAATGATTTAGAGTAATTAAATCAGTAGTCTTTTTATTTTCCTTGTTGTTTCCTGTATAAGTTAAAACTTCATGAACTGGGTGAGTCCACTGATAGTTTTGACGACTATGTATTTTTTCTATATAAAAATTCACTTTCGGTTGATTTTTTTCATCTAGACTCCAGTTATAATTATAAGCAAGACGTGTAGTTTTTTCGTCCCATAATTCTTCTAGTTTTTTTCTCCACCCTTTTACAAATACTTCATCTAAATCGGTACATACACAAATATCAACATCCTTTGGAATCATCTTTAAAGATTCATTTCTGGCAACATCAAATCGCCATGGTTTAATTATCTTTTTTGTTACATGTACTCCACGTTTTTTAAGTTCTTCCCTAGTATGATCGTTAGAGCCAGTATCTAGAACATAAATATCATCTGCTTCTTTCATGGATTCCACCCATCTAGATACAAATTTTTCTTCATTTTTAGAAATAGCATATACACAAATTTTATATTTACTCATATTTTCTCCTTTCCTTATATTTTATGCAAAAAAAAGTGATACAGTTTCCTATATCACTTCATAAATTTTATAATCATAATCAAGGAGTAATCTATTTTTACAGGATTATGACGTAATTTAAAGAACTATTGCTTATTGACTGTTATATAACAATTAGCTAATTTTCTTAACACTAAGTGTAGCATTGACTCCAGAACCAAGAGTGACACCAACTGCTAGTAAAGCAGAAATAGCCATATCAATAACAGCTCCAGCAGGTAGAGTAACAATAACACTACCACTATAAATAGAGCCTACTCCTACAGACAATACTCTAGAAATAACTGTGGCAGGAATATTAGTTCCGTTACTTCTAACTGCTAATGTTACAGTAGTTCCTAAAGCGACAGAGACATTACTATAATAGTTAATCTCATAAGTACCAGCTTGACTAACCGTAATACTGTTAGCTGGAGTATAAGTTGTATTTAAATTAGGCATTGATTCTGGTAGAGCAATTTGTGTTTGTGTACCAATACCTAAGTTGATTGTTTGAGTCGTATTACTATATTTTCCACCATATGCAGCAAGTCCAGATGCAGGTCCAGTAGGTCCAGTAGGCCCAGTAGGACCTTGTGGAATTACAAAATTTAGTAAATAGCTAGAATTCATAAAAACCTCCTTTTTATTATATATTTTAAGTAGTTGCAGGTGTTATTGTAACACTAGCATTAGTACCGGGTGCCCCAGTAGTAACAGTACCAATAGATAATGTTGGTGCTGGCCCAGTGGCACCATCTAATCCTTGAGGCCCAGTAGGCCCAGTAGCACCAGTTAAGCCTTGAGGTCCAGTAGGCCCAGTAGCACCATCTAATCCTTGAGGCCCAGTAGGCCCAGTAGCACCAGCTAAACCTTGAGGCCCAGTAGGCCCAGTAGCACCAATTTCTCCATCATTACCTTGAGGCCCAGTAGGTCCAGTAGCACCTGTTAAGCCTTGAGGTCCAGTAGGCCCAGTGGCACCAGTTAAGCCTTGAGGCCCAGTAGGCCCAGTAGCACCAGCTAAACCTTGAGGACCAGTAGGCCCAGTCGCACCTGTTAAACCTTGGGGCCCAGTAGGCCCAGTAGCACCTGTTAAGCCTTGAGGACCAGTAGGTCCAGTGGCACCAGTTAAACCTTGAGGACCAGTAGATCCAGTCGCACCAGTTAAACCTTGAGGACCAGTAGGTCCAGTCGCACCAGTTGATGGTCCGGTAGGTCCAGTAGGCCCAGTAGGTCCAGTACTTCCTGAGAATCCCATAGGGCCCATAGGTCCCATTGGCCCAGTAGGCCCCATAGGACCAGCTGATCCAGTAGGTCCCATGATATAGCAATTGTTTGGTAAACAAAATTTACGATTATTACAATTCATATTTTTCCTCCTTTCAAATTAATATATGTGAGAAAGAAAAATAAATATAGGTCATTCGTCTATAAAAATTAAAAAATATTTACTTTTAATAAAAAATATAATATAATACAAATATGCCTGAGTGATGGAATGGTAGACGTGAAGGACTCAAAATCCTTTGGTAGCAATACCGTGTGGGTTCAAGTCCCACCTCAGGCACCAGATTGATAGAAAACTCGAACTTTTATAGTTTGAGTTTTAATATGCTTTAAAATATGATAGAATATTTATAGAAATAAAAATTTATTTTGTCAATTTAGTAAACACACTTGTATATTGACTAGCAATATACTATTCTATAGTGTGATAATTATTTTAAAAAAAGGAGAAGTAGATTAGATGAAAAAGATTGTATTAGTTACTGGAAGTACTCAAGGAATAGGTCTTGCAGCTGCAAAGAAATTATCAGAAAATAATATTGTTATTATAAATGATAATAAAGGAATTGATGACAATTTTGTAAGAAAAAATTTTGCGGGAAATGAAGTTTTTTATTTTAAAGCAGATATTTCAAGTTCTAATGATTTGGAGTCTTTAAAAGATTTTATTTTACAAAAATTTGGAAGATTAGACATGGTTGTTGCACATGCTGGAATTATTCCACTACCATGTGATATTGACAATATAACTCCAGAAAATATTGACAAAACCATTAATGTTAATTTGATTGGAACTTTTAACACTTTAAAAATCTTTGGCAATTTAATTAAGAATACTTCAAAAAAAGGTTCAATAGTTACAACAACTAGTGTTGACGGAATAATCGGAGAACCTTATAATGCTATATATTCAGCGACAAAGGCAGGAATAATTTCTCTAACTAAATCGTTTGCTAGATATTTTGGTGAAAATATTAGAGTTAATGCTGTAGCTCCGGGACTTATTGATACACCCCTTACTGCAAGTACGGGAGAGGATTCTAAAGCAACTACTGATTATTCTATTATTCATAGAATGGGAACTGCCGAAGAAATTGCTAATGCTATAAACTTTTTATTATCAGATGAGGCATCTTATATAACTGGGCAAATTCTTGCTGTTGATGGAGGATTTACTTTAAAATAATTAAAAAGTTGTTGAACGTCCTTCCTTAGGGCACCAGATTGATTGTTACTCGAACTTTTCGAGTAAATATAAAAACTACTCTCAAAATTAAATTGAAAGTAGTTTTATTTTGTTAATTTAGTAAAAAGCACACTTGTATATTGACATAATCAATAAACGTGTATATTAAAACATTATCTTACTTTGCCTTTAGTATAGGGTTCATAAGATAAGTATTCTACATTCTCATCTTTAATCCAATAACCAAATTTTCCAATTAATTTAATAGGTTTTTCTAAAGGTTTAAAATTAAGATTTTTAGTGTTCGATGCTTTTGCTCCTTCTGCTAATGATGCAGTAATGTGAGGTGTTTTTAAAATACCTGGATTTTGTTCATCGTAATTTATATAATAATCTTTTAATTCATCTGGAAATAATATTTCAAATCCACTATTTTGTCCGTCATTACCATACCCAATTAAATATATTTCAAATGTTTTTCCCACTATATCATTAAAGATTTCCTCGATTGTTGGATGATATTTAAAAGTACAATGTATTTCATCATTAACTTTGGTTAGTTTTTCTGTTTCTAATGAATGTATTAAATCAACCATATCTGTTTCAAAAAATATTCCTTCATAACTCAACATATATATTTCTCCTTTTAATCTATTAATTCAGAATCTTGATATGACTTTATGTTTTTTAAATCTTTATTAATAGTTCGCAAAACTTCATTGTCATCATCAACAAAAATAATTTGTTCTTCAATTTTTAAGAATTTTAAATAATTTAATTTTAATTCTTTTGATGAATAATTTAGATAACTTTCTTTTGAAATAATAGTCCTATTATCTTTTTCAAAGAATGGAGCATTTTTGTTTAACCATTCATTTTTTTGATTTACCTCATTGTTAAATCTATGTAGTTCAATATTTTTTAGATTATATAATTGACTTTAATGTTAACAGTCAAAGGTCTTTTATTTTTAAAATTAAGTGGTTTTCCAAAATCATAAGAAGCAATTGCATCATCCATATCAACATAGGTAATATCCTTTTTATCTTTAGTTAACTCTTTTATTAACTCGTAAAAATGTATATGTATCTCCTTCTTTAATAATAAAACTATAATAATTATAATATATAATAATCAACATTTAAATACATTTATTAAATGTTGCTATATATAATGCTATGTTTTAGTTACTTAATTACTACTGAAAATTATTTTTATTCAAAGCGTTATTGTACTCCTCTCTCATGGGTACCATATATGACTAAATAGCTCTTATCTTATAAGAATTTTATTATTTTTTACTCCAAAATTACTCCGATTCCCATTAAAAGTATATATGGAAAGTTCTTTTTTTATTTTATAATATTTTTTATTCGAAATCAGAACCTATGTTATAATATTTTAAAGAAGATTTGAGGTTTTAAGAATGAAATTTAAATATCATAAACAAATTGTAGATATGCTGTATAAGGAATGGGATTTAGGCAAAACAGCATCCAGAGCAAAAGGTAAAACATGTGCTTGGATATATTGGTTTGAAATATTAAATGAAGCAGAAGAATTAGTAACGGAAAAAGTAGATGACAATATTATTGGTGTATGTGGATATACGAAATGGAATTCCAAAAGACATATGACTAGAAAAAAATTTTATGGATTATTAAAATGGTTATTAATTCATAGTTTCTTTGTAAAAAATAAAAATGCAATTTATAAGTATGATAATGATTATAATTATTTACCTAAAGAATTAGAAAGCTATTTTGATGGTGAAATAAAAATTTTAATTGTTGATAAAAGGCATAGAGGAAAACAGTTAGGAAAAAAACTTTTAAATAAAACATTTAATATAGCAACAAATGACTGTATGAAAAACATTCAAATATTAAGCGATGAATCATGTAACTACAAATTCTATGAGTCTTTAGGATGCATAAAAGTATATGAAACAGTGATTAATAATGGAGAACCTGATAAATGTGGTAATATAACAACTGAAAAAGGATTTATATACGAAAAAAAACTAAAGGTATAATCGGTAATTAAATTTTATAAACTTTTTAAAATAATAAAATTGACTTTTAAAGAAAACAAAAAAGAGGCTTATTTCTAAGTCTCTAAAATTTTTATTAAATAAGATTATCCTTTGATTAATAATACACTTACAATAATAAAAATTGCAGCAATTAATTTTTTTAGTAGATTGTTTCTTTCATTTAAGAATAAATATCCAACAATAACATTACCTATAACAGTTAAAGCACAAAGTGGAGAGACTGATGTTACATCACCTAATTGATAAGCTCTTAATTGAACAACAATCATAGTTCCCCAACTAAGACTAGTAATTAAAATTGCCTTTTTATTTCCATTTACAAACTCATTCTTAATAGAAGATAATTTTACTCTTTCGATAGTAGCTATAAACAAAGCTGGGAGTAAAAGAGTTAAAGCAACATAAAAAGCTAAATTAAAATTATCTGAAATGTTGACATCTAAAAATAAAGCTACAGAAAAAACAATATTTGATAAAATTCCTAGTAAAACATACTTGTTAAATTTAGCTTTTCCTTTTTGATAAAAGACAAGAATATTACTAAAAATAATAAGAATAGCACCGATAATTTTCTTCCATACAAATTCTTCTTTGAAAAATAATAATCCAGCAACTATCATAAATACAGTAGAAAGTTGTTTAATAATACTAAATGTAGAAGCCTCTAATCCAGATCGAACAGTAGTATTCACTCTATCTGATATAGCATAAAAGACACAGGCTACTCCCAAAAGAGCATATACTTTCCAATCTGTTGGAAATATAAATTTAAAAAAGGGAGAGAATGCCATCGCACAAATACCTGCAATAAACTGTAACAATACAGTTAAAGTTCCATCACTTTTTGATGTTTTGGTAACAATCTTGTAGGATTGGGTAAATATAACAGCCAAAACAATATACAAAAAAACATAAAAAAACCACATATAAATCACCTATCTATATTATACACGATAAACAGATAAAAGGAATAATTAATTGAAATATTAAGTACATAGCCACGAACAAAAGAATGTTTCTTATAATGAAAGGATAGATTTATGCTACAATAAATATACATGGAGGATATGGAATGAAAGAAAAACTATTAAGTAACTTTTTAAGAATATCTAGTATTCCAAGAGAATCAGGACATGAAGACAAAATAGCAAACTTTTTTGTAGAAGTGGCAAAGAAAAATAATCTTTTCTATTTTAAGGATGAATATAATAATGTATTAATTAAAAAGAAGGGTACCAACAATAAAGAACCACTAGCCTTACAAGCGCATTTAGATATGGTTTGTGTAAAAGAAAAAAACAGTGGTCATGATTTTAATAAAGGAATAGATGTTATCATAGATGGAGATAAAATTACTGCAAAAGAAACATCTCTTGGAGCAGATCAAGGAGTAGGATTAGCTATCATGTTAACAATGGTGGAAGATGATACCTTAATACATCCTGATTTAGAATTTATTTTAACAACAGAAGAAGAAACAACATTTAATGGAGCAATAATGTTTCCATATGAAAAAGTATCAAGTAAAAGAATGATTAACCTAGATAATTCAAAAGATAATTCTATTGTCATAGGTTCTACTGGTGATATTTGTAATGAATACTATTATGTAGGAAATAGAATGACTACAAATATGCCAGGATATAAGATAACACTAGAAAATTTTCCTGGTGGAAATTCTGGAGAATCGATAGAATTATCAAAAAATAATGCAATCACTACTATGGCTGAATTATTAAACAAAAAAAATATTTTACTTGCAAGCATTCAAGGTGGAAATAATGAAAATGATTTAGCATCCTCATGTGAAGTAATCTTAAATACAGAGGAAGATGTAAATCTTATTTTCAAAGATGTAACTAAAAATATTGAATTAGTAGAAAATAATACAGTCTTTAATAGAGAAGATACGATAAATATTATAAATGAAATTTTGGATTTAAAAGGTGGCTATTTATCAGAAACAGCATCTGCTAATCTCGGATTAATAGAAACAGTAGAAAATAGAATTAATATCAAATATTTATTAAGAAGTATGGATGAAAGAGAATTAAACTATATTTCAGAAAAAACAAAAAAATTAGATAATAAATTCGAAATAAAAGAAATTTATACAGATAGTGTTTGGAAAATAGAAGGAACTTCTAAATTATTAGAACTATATAGAAAAATATATTTTGAACAATATGAAAATTATCCAATTAGTGAAATTACACATAGTGGAATGGAGCCATCTACAATAAAGAAAAAAATAGAAAATCTAGATGTTATTTCTATAGGTGCAGATATTGAAAATTTTCATACTACAAAAGAAGTTACATATCTTAGTTCATGGATTAAAATATATAGTTTATTGTTAGAATTACTCAAAATAATTGATTAAGAAAGTCATTTTAATTGACTTTTTCTTTTGCAATAAAAAATATATGATAGAATAGATATAGATGCCTGTATAGTTTAATGGATAAAACGGTCGCCTCCGGAGTGACTGATGTAGGTTCGATTCCTACTATGGGCACCAGATTTGATTGATACTCGAACATTCGGGTTTAAATAGAGGTTAGTGTAAAGAGTTTTGACGAGAAAGTTAAGAAAGTTGAATCATAGGAGTTTCACATGAATAATAAAATAGTGATTAATAATTTAAATGATATAAAACCAAAATATAAAAATGAACATGGATATGAGTTTAATAAGTACGAAGTTACAAAAAGAAAAGATTTTAGCCAAGCATATATTTGTTTTTATGAAATTATGCCAGGAAAATCAGCTTATCCTAAACACTATCATTCGTACAATACAGAATGTTTTTATATAATTGATGGGGAAGGATTAATAGAAACGTTAGACTCTAACATCAGAGTAAAAAGTGGTGATATAATTGTATTTCCTTGTGGAGAAAATGGACTTCACAAATTGATAAATACTTCAAATACAAAAAAATTATTATATATTGATTTTGATACTACTAATTCTCCAGACATTATTCATTATGTAGATTCTGATAAAATTGGTATTATTGAGCATAATATTTCCAGCACATTTTTCAGAAATGAAGATAATGTTGATTATTATGAAGGAGAAAAATAAAGTTGCTGTACGACCTTTTTAGAATATTAAATTGATCATTACTAGAACCATATTAGTTCGAGTTTTAATATCCTTAAAACTATGATAAAATATGTACAGAAACTGAGTTGAATTTTATTAAATACAACTATAGGAGGAAGTCTAATAATTATGAGTACAGTAGAAGAAAATGCAATTGAAATTTTAGATATAGCAAAAAACATTTATCAAATACAAGAAAGAGATAATCATAGTGCGATTATTGGCAATAAAACTTTTTTAATAGGAACAGAAAGTAATCCTGAAGAAATTTTGGTAGAAAGAGATAATGAAAAGAAAGATAATTCTTATTACTTCGAAACTCCAGAAACAACAGGCGTTATTATTAAAAGAAAAATGGATGATTATAGTATTAAAGGATGTGTAAAATATACAAATGCCAATAATCAACCCTCATTCTTTGCGAAAATTAGAATAGAAATAGGTTATGATAAAGATATTAAAATAATGGGAACATGGGGTGGAAGTTGGCAACAACCTGACTTTTTAGATGAAAATCAAAAAGAAAAAACTAACCCAGATTTTTCTATTGCATTAGAATCAATGAAAAATCACATGGCTGATATTTATAAAAAATTATGTGAACAAGATGAATTTAGTAAGGACTTATATGATCCAAACTGGGTAAAAAAAATAAAAAAATATAATAATTAACAAGTTGTGGGTTTTTAAGTAAAAAATTATAAGATAGGAGAAACTTATGTATGCTAGATAATAGAAGTAAGTATTTTGTTTTTGTTCCTTTTTGCCTATTAGCACAAGCTTATCAAGCACAAGGTATTGTAAAATATGAATGGAAAAGCTCTATAAAGTCGTTTGTAAATCTTCTCTTTGATAACGATATCAATATAGTTCAAATGCCTTGTGCTGAAAGTACTTACAATGATAATCTAATTAGAGAATCTATGGGAATAACGAAATATAATACAAAAGATTTTAACAATCATTGAGAATAGATAGCTGAGAATGTTTCTGATCAAATAAGAAAAATCATAAAATCAAATTATAAAGTAATTGCCATTTTAGGAATAGAGCATTCTCCATCTTGTTGTGTAAATTATATATACACAAGTCATGAAAATGAAAATAGAAGAGGCCTATTTATGGAAAAACTTTATGATAAAATCAAAGAATACGATATACCTTTTATAGGTATTAATAGAAAGTATATTAATAAATCATTAAAACAATTAGAAAAAATAATAAATGAAACTAAAAATACTGTTAATTAAATGGATTGGGTGATTTTTTAATGGATAATAAAATATTAAATAAAATGAAAGAAAATTATATTGACTTTCCTAAGGAAGAATATGAATCCTATAAAAAAAGACTTATTGAAAATAAAATAATATATACAACTAGAGTTTCAAAAGAAGTTTTTAAATATGAAAAAAATAAAATCTATCATTCCAGTTTTGGAAAATTAAGAGTGGTTTATCTAAAACATTTTGATTATTTAAAAGATCATCCTTTCTATAATGAACTTACAAAAGAACAAAAAGAGGAAATAGAGTTTTATATAAAAGAAAAAGGTTATGATTTAATAGGACTAAGGAAGATTGAATAAAGGTGAAATAATATGAAAAAAATATTCTTAATAGGTGCGGCTGATTCTATAGGAGTTCCCTATAGTAGAGATAATAAGTCTCATCAAGGATTTTTTGAAATGATAGAAGAAGAACTATCAAAAAAATATAGTGTAACAACGATAAATTGTTTTCATATGTCTACAAATAATGATAACCAATATATCAATAAAATAATTACTAGGAGTATCTCTTTATTTGATATAAAAAATAGTCAGAATCAGATGTTAAAAAAATGTAAGTATTCTGGAATATATCCTTATATAGAAATGCCAAAAAGATTTTTAAATTATTATAAAGAAGAATCGAACGATAAAAATATTATAATAGTAGATTCAATAAAAAATAATGAGACAGTTTTTATATATTCAGCCTTTGTAAATGATTTATTAAAATCAAAAAAATTAAGTCTTTTTAAATTGTTAAGACCGGGAAGAATAAAAGATGAATTACAAAATATTGAGATAAAAACTATTCTAAATGACTTAGAAAAAAATATAAAAATATTAATAAGTCTTAATTCTAATATAAAAATTTATATTGTTGGATTATTTGTTCCCACTAAGATTTCATATATTAGAAAAAATTTGAAAGAATTTATTTTGGAAGTAAATAAATTACTAAAAGAAATTTCTGATAAATATAATAATGTAATTTTCATAAACAATGATAATTTATCTTCAGAAGATTTTAATAATATTGACTTTCATCCAAATAAAAAGGGACATGAAAAAATATATGAAAACTTTATTCAAACATATGAAGAACATAAATAATACAGTTAAGGAGATATCCTATGTCAAAGCTTTCTAATCTACTAATGATGGTTGAACTTTTGAATTCAGGAAGAAAATATAGTATTCAAGAATTATCTAAATATTTAGAGGTATCAGAGAGAATGATTCGAGAATACAAAATATTTTTAGAAGAAGCAGGAATATATATAGATACAATTAGAGGACCATATGGAGGATATATTCTAAGAAAAGATATCAATATACCAACTCTAAATCTAAATGATATAGATATTACTACTATAAAGAAGAGTATTCAAAATATAGAAGATATAGAGTTAAAAGAAAATTTAAAAAATTTAGAAAATAAAATAAACAGTAATCTACTTCACATAGAGAATAAAAATAAGAAGATAATAAATGAAAATCAAGAATTAAAAGTATACAATGCACTTAGTAAAGCTATTAAATATAATTTCAAAGTAAAAATAAAATATCATAATTTAAAACATGGAGAGTCTATTCGAATTATTTATCCTCTAGGAATGTATTTGTTTCAAAATGAGTGGTGGTGTTCTTCCTATTGGGAAGAAAAAGATGATATGAGACAATTTCATATAAAAAGAATTTTAGAATATGAAATTATGGATTCCACATTTGATCCTAAAAAAATAAATATAAAATTTTAAAAATAAATATTGTCTAATAAAATAATGAAATATTATAATACCAAAAAAAGGAAGATGCCATGAAAGCGAAAATAGTAAAAAAACAAATACAAGAAATCAAAGAAAAAGGATACAAAGAAGGATTAACCAGAGAAGAATATAAAAATTTATTAGAACGAGGATATGAAAGATTAATATCGAGAGAAAAGGAAAAAGAGGCAGAACAACTATATAATAATAGATGTCAGATGATTGAGAGAATCAAAAGTTCTAGTTATCATAAAGATTTTAATTACCGAGAACCACCAAAGATTATGTATTTAAAAAATGAAAAATAGATAATTCAAAAGAAAAAATACTAGATTGTTACATCTATAATTTGAATAGAAAAGTAATTGTTTAAAATAAAGAATAAGTCATAAGAAAAAATCTTATGTTTTTATTTTTTGTAGTAAAAGAAAATGTCAAATGCTATCTTAATAGTGTTTATTTTTTCTATCAATGATATAATATTAATGTGAGATAAAGGAGGATAAAATGAGAGAAGAATGGAAAAATTTTAAAGAAGGAAAATGGTGTGAAGAAATTAATGTAAGTAACTTCATTAAAGAAAATTATAAAGGATATGAAGGAGATGAAAGTTTCTTAGCATCTAAAACAGAAAAGACTGGAAAAGTATGGTCAAAATGTGAAGAACTATTAAAAGAGGAATTAAAAAAACATGTCCTTGATATTGATACAGATCATATGTCTGGAATTAATGCATACGAAGCTGGATATATCGATAAAGAGAATGAGGTAATCGTAGGACTTCAAACAGATGCACCTTTAAAAAGAATTGTAAATCCATATGGTGGAATTCGTATGGTATATCAGGAATTAGATGCCTATGGATATAAATTAAATCCTACAGTAGATAAATATTTTAATGAATTTAGAAAAACTCATAATCAAGGAGTATTCGATGCCTATACTGAAGATATTAGAATCGCAAGACATGTTGGATTATTAACAGGACTTCCTGATGCATACGGACGTGGAAGAATTATCGGAGATTACCGTAGAATTGCTTTATATGGGATTGACTACTTAATGGAACAAAAGAAAAAAGATTGGGACAATTTAACTGGACCAATGGATGAAGAGTTAATTCATTTAAGAGAAGATGTTTCTGTTCAATATCGTGCATTAGACGAAATTAAGAAAATGGCTTCTAAATATGGATATGACATTTCAAAACCTGCAACTAATGCGAAGGAAGCAGTTCAATGGTTATATTTCGGTTACTTAGCTGCTATCAAAGAAAATAACGGTGCCGCTATGAGCTTAGGTAGAGTAGATGCCTTCTTAGATATTTATTTTGAAAGAGATTTAGAAAATGGTACTTTAACAGAACAAGAAGTTCAGGAATTAATTGACCAATTTGTAATTAAACTAAGAATTGCAAGACATTTAAGAACACCTGACTATGATGAATTATTCTCAGGAGATCCAACTTGGGTTACTTGTTCTATCGGTGGGGTAACAGAAGAAGAAAAGAAATCTATGGTTACTAAGACAAGTTACCGTATTTTACATACCTTGACAAATTTAGACCCAGCACCAGAGCCTAATATGACAGTATTATGGAGTGAAAACTTACCAGAATCATTCAAAAAATATTGTGCAAAAATGTCAATTAAGACGGATTCTATCCAATATGAAAATGACGATGTAATGCGTCCAATTTATGGAGATGATTATGCGATTGCATGTTGTGTATCTGCAATGCGTGAAGGGAAAGATATGCAATTTTTTGGAGCACGTTGTAACCTAGCAAAGGCTTTACTTTACTCTATGAATGGTGGAATAGATGAAGTTAAAAATCAATTAGTCGTTCCAGGATTTGAAAAGATGACAGACGAAGTTTTAGATTATGAAAAAGTAAAAGCATCTTACTGGAAAATGTTAGAGAAAGTTGCCGAAATCTATTCAAATGCAATGAATATTATCCATTATATGCATGATAAATATGCCTATGAAGCTGGACAGATGGCTTTACATGATACAAATGTAAATCGTTTAATGGCATATGGAGTAGCAGGCTTATCAGTAGTAGCTGATTCTCTATCTGCAATTAAATATGCAAAAGTAAAACCAATTCGTAATGAAGAAGGAATCGCCATCGATTTTGAAATTGAAGGAGACTTCCCTAAATATGGAAATGATGATGACCGAGTAGATGATATTGCGAAAGAAGTATTAGATAAAATTTATAAAGAACTAGCAAGTCATAAATGTTATAGAAATGCGCATCCAACATTATCTGTATTAACAATTACATCTAATGTTGTTTATGGTTCAAAAACAGGAGCTACTCCAGATGGAAGAAAAGCAGGAGTTCCATTCGCACCAGGAGCAAATCCAATGCATGGAAGAGATGCTAGTGGAGCAGTAGCTTCCCTAAACTCAGTTGCTAAATTAAAATATGCAGAATGCTGTAGAGATGGAATTAGTAATACATTCTCAATTGTTCCAAATTCTCTAGGTCATAGTGAAGAAGAACAAGTAGAAAACTTAGTTACTTTATTAGATGGATACTTTGTACAAGGAGCACATCACTTAAATGTTAACGTTTTAAATAGAGAAACATTAATTGATGCGATGAACAATCCTGAAAAATATCCACTTCTAACAATTCGTGTATCTGGGTATGCAGTTCGTTTCAACCGTTTAACTAGAAAACAACAAGAAGAAGTTATTTCAAGAACTTTCCATGAGTCATTATAATGAAAACTGGAAGTATTGATTCAATTGAAAGTTTTGGACTAGTAGATGGTCCAGGAATTCGTACCGTTGTTTTCTTAACAGGGTGTAAATTAAGATGTAAATATTGCCATAATCCAGAAATGTGGAAAATGGGAAAACCAAATTATACACCAGAAGAACTAGCGCAAAGAATTATTAGAAATAAACCTTACTTTAGAAGAAATAATGGAGGGGTCACCTTTTCAGGAGGAGAGCCTCTTCTTCAAAGTGAGTTTTTGATTGAAGTATGTAAAATCTTAAAAAATGAAAATATTCACATTACTTTAGATACGGCAGGAGTAGGAAATGGAAATTATAAAGAACTACTTTCTTATGTAGATTTAGTTTTATTAGATATTAAACATATCACAAAAGAAGGGTATAAAGATTTAACAGGTCAAGAGATGAGTTCTTTCTTAGAATTTGTAGAAGCTTTGAATAAAAGTGGTAAAAGTGTTTGGATTAGACAAGTAATTTTGCCAGGAATGATGGATAATGATGACTATTTAAAAGGGTTAAATGAAATATTAAAAAAAATAAATCATATCGATAAAATAGAATTTTTACCATATCATACAATGGGCAAAGAAAAATATGAAAAATTAAATATTCCATATCCATTAGAAAATATGGAAGCATATGATAAAGAAAAATGCCAAAAACTATACCAAAAATTTATGGAGAATTATTATGGAAAAAATTAAAAATGTTTATATAGTTAATGATAAGGACAAAAATAACCACGAATATATTAGTAAAATATTAGTAGAATATACTGATAAAAGGATAGATTATTATTTAAATGAAGCAGTAGATTCCGATAATATTTCTGAAAAAAGAAAGCAGGAAAAATATATGAGAAGTACTGCAAGAAATATTTTAAGAAATATTAAACCAAATGAAAAAGATAAAATTTATATGATTACTGATAAAGACAAACTAGTAAGAAGACATGTAAATAAGGTAATAGAATTAGAGGAGCAAAAGAAAGCAAACAATTCTGAAACAAGGGAAGCAGGATATATATTTCTTTCTTTAGTACAAACTCTCTTAAGTAAATCAGGAATAACTAGTATTCCTGTGTGTTTTAATGTAGGAGGTATCGGACTTGCAGCCGCAGCAACATTAGCAAATAATGAGAGAAAGGGTATGAAAAAAAAGGAACCAGAGTGGTTAAGAAAATTAAAATTTGGTCTCAGTATGATGATTTTATCGGCAAATATATATACTGGAATAGGTAACCTCTCAGTTGATTTAGATGTTTTTCCAACACAAAAATATAAGTTAGAAAATCAAATGGATGAAAATATCTTAAATCCACATCAAATTATTGTTAATGACTTAGAAAATCCTTTTAAGGGAGAAAATATGGTAACTTCAAGTGATGCTGCAGTCAATCTATTAATGGAAGCATTTGATTTGAATCCATTAATAGAAGAAACAGATAGAGAAATAGGAAAAAATCTAAGACAATATATCAAAGAAAATCCATATTTTAATTATGAAAAATGTTATGAGGACTTTGCATCTTTTAATATAGTTAGAGAGCATGAAAAGAAAAGTGGAATCAATAACTATAATTATGATTCCGATTCAAGTATAGAAATTGATACTACATCTACAATGAATTACAATAATGCATTAGAACGTGGATTAGTTCATTATACAGGAAAATTAGAAAATAAAATGCTTGATGAAGGAATGACTACTTTGATTTGCTCTGAATATATGGATGGTTTTACTTTTGATAAAGACCATCAAGATGAACTATTTGTGACTAATATATTTTGTGAGTTAATCACCCCAGAAAAAATGTTAGAAGCATTTTCAACTTCAAATATGGGAATTATTGCGGAAGAATTTAAAAATATGGGAGTTGATTCTAGTAAATATCAATCCCTTATGAATTTAATCAATAATTATTCTTTAAAAATGAATGGATGCAAAAATTCAAAAGAAAAAAATGATTTCCGTAATCAAAATTCTAATGAATTTAGACAAAATCTTACAAACTACATTGTAGACATTTTACCTAATGCAAACTTAAACCAAGATCAACAACAAAGAATTTTAAATTATTTAGGTAATATAGGGGAAGAAGTACAATTGGCAGGGGTAATCTACTTAAACAAAGAAGCTAATATCCCAAATACTGTAAAGGCATATAGTACTCAAGATAAGGATGCGATGAGTTTAGAATCAAGAAGTTATTCATAGAAGGAAATTAAAAAGCGTATATGGAAAAATATAGTATAGAAGAGGATGCAAGAAGAACCAAGAACAATCTAAAAAAGATATTTACAAATCTACAAGTTACACAAGAAAATAAGATTTATGATGAGAAAAATATTCACATTTGTAATAACTATAAAAAAGAAGTTCATGATTATTTCTTAAATCCCAATACAAATAGTTATCTAAAAACTGTTACTCAAATGATGTTAAACAGCATGAAACTAGAAAAAGATAGACTAGAGAAACTCAAATTAGAAAAAGAAATAATATATCAAGATATGGTATATAAAAATGAAAAAAATAAAGTAAGTACAATGTATTATAAAGATGGTAAAAACCTATTATGTACGGTTAGTAATCAAAACAATCAATGTCAAATTAAATACAATAAAAATAATAAGTGTATTTATAAAATCAAGGAAGACTCTTATAAAAAATATTTTATTCTTTCTTCCATTTTTGCAAATGAACAAGAATGTACTTGTCCAAATTGTGGAAATATTTCTAGAATTGATGAATTAATAGGTGGCTGTAAATATTGTAAAAGTAAATTTACAATAGAAGATTAAAAAGGAAAAGTAAATACGGTTTTTGGAGGAAAAAAATTAAGCGCTAGAAATGGATTTTCTAAGGTTCCAATTGTAGTGAGTGCAGTTATGTTGTTATTAGGAGTTATCTCATTCAATTTGATATTCATTGGTATTAGTTTTTTAATAGCGGCTTATGCCATAAAAAAAGGAATGAAAACAAGCATTTCTTCTAGTAGAGTAGTTGAACATTTACAAAAAAAAGATACTCTTTTTTCAGAAGAACTTCTGATGGGAAATATTCAAACAAAATTAGATATTGTCCACTATGCAAACAAGATAGAAAATCTAGGTACAATCATTCAAATTCCAGAGCAGGATAAAATTAAACTCATAGAAGATTATAAAAATGTAATATGTTGTAAAATTACAAAATGTGCATTAATAGATTTTAATACTAGTAATGGAATAGATTATATCGATATCCAAATTGATGCTGATTTATATCAAGTGATAAAAGAGGAAAAAATTGCTTCAAATAAAGAACAATTAAAAATTAAAATCATGAGAAAAACAGATATAAAAACAAATAATATGCTAGAGATTATAATGCATCAATGCGAAAAATGTGGTGCTAATATAGATCCATTAACTGGAATTTGTAATTATTGTAAAACATCTTTAAAATTAGAAAATTATGATTGGGTTATCAGTCAGTATGAGAAAATAAAATAAAAAAAACTACATTATGTAGTTCCTTAAAATATCTTTAAACTCTAAAGATATTTTTTTAATTGATCAATTGCTTTTTCCTGGAATTTTAAAAAGTCTTTAGCGAAAGATAATTGTTCTTTATCTACATCTTTGTCATAGGATTTTATCTTCTTTTCAGTATCAATACTTCCCATAGAGATTCCTTGAATTAGCATATCGGCAATACTGGCATCACTATTATCGTTTTTCACTTCTTTATCAATTCCCATTCCAGCCATCATTTTACTGAATTTCCCTTTTTCTTTTACTTCCTGATCATGAGATTCTAATTTCTTTAATGACTTTTCTTGAAATGATTCATACTCTTTTAAAATATCTTCTAAAATACGTTTGATTTTATTATCTTTTTCTTTTAAATCATTTAATACCTGTGAAATCGTATAACAAGCCATTTCACTATCTTGATAAATATGTTCTAATAATTCATAATTTTCTTTCATTTTAAACTCTCCTTTTATTGATAGTGTGGATAAAAAGAAAAAAAATATACACAATCCTAAATTGTGAAATCATTGACAAAATTATAAATTTGTGGTATAATATGCCCAAATTTAAGGGAGTTGGCGGTGATGTGATTAAATGAAAAAATCAAAAGAAATGATAGAAGAAATTTACATCGTTACTAATCGAGAACAAATAGAATTTGTATTTCAAACAAAAAAACAAAACGAGGAAAAATAAAAAATAATATTAAATCATATAAATCTGATTGGTTTGCTAATGTAGAGAACAAAAAGAAATTTGAACAATATTTAAAATCATGTCAAAAAGAAAATCCAAATGTAAAAATTCATTTTATTACTAGAAAACAATTAAAAAAGAATAAAAAATTAAAAAATATAGTACGAAAAGAAATACAAAGCGGAATATTAGATACTTTAAGAATTTTAGGAATAAATGTATTAATATTTATTGTGGGTTCTAATTCTATTCTTTTTTCTAAAGATATATTTTTTTATATTTATAGTACCTTGACACCAATCATAGGAGCTGCTGAATTTTTAAAAGTAAAAAAATTAATTCAAAAAATGTTTCCCAATTATATGAAATTAGCCTATACACTACAAGCACTTTTATGTTCTTTTGTTCTTTCTTTAACGTCATTATATAGTGTAAAAAGAGAAGAATTCTTTCGTGAAAATAGAATAGAAAATACGATAGAAGACGAAAATTCAATATTTAATTCTCTAGAGTATCCAGAAGAAAAAATAGGTTTATTAACAAATACTTTAGAAAATAATGAAAATTTAACAGAAGAAGAAATAAGAAGTTTCCAAAATTTACATAGTTATTATCTAGAAAATCCATATTTAGACTATGAATATTTGAATAAAATATATGCAAATCTTGAAATAAGTAGAGAAAACATAAGTGGTATTGTAGTAGGACAAGTGAAAAATTCAAACATTCTAGATTATTGTAAAGAAATCATTGGATTAGAAACATATAATAAAAAGATAACTTTAGATACTAATACAGAAGAAAAAACAGAATATCATGAAAAAATCCATTTAACAGGAGAATTTCCATATAACTTTTTAAATGAGGGAATGACAGTTTGTTTAACAGATGAATTTAATGAAAATAGCGAAAAATCTTCAACGAATGATTATTATCAAGCAAGTGTCTTTATTAGACTTCTTTCGGAATTAGTAGGAGAAGATGCAGTTTTAGAGTCCTATTCTAAAAGAGATATCAGAATTATCAATGAAAGATTAAGAGAAATTATTCCAGATACAGAATTATTAAAAGAAGTATACCACAATATGGAATCATTAGATGGATGGTTTACAGAGTTACAATTAATTGCGATGTCAAATACATTATGTAATGGTAAATATAATGAATTAGTTATCAAAAATTTAAATAAAAAATATGAAAAATTATTAAGAACAATGAATCCATATTTTGAAGAAAAATGGGGAATCAATGTAAATAATATTTCCATGGAAGACAATTCTTCTTTACCAGAACAATATATGAGAATAATATTAGAACCAAACTCCTTAAAAAATCAAAAAACAGAAGATTTTAAAAAATATTTTAATACAAATAAACAATATATAAAGACAAGATAATAAAAAAGAAAAAGTATAAAACAAATAAATAAACTCTTTCTTTTTTTCTTTAAAAAAACATGATAAACTACAAAAAGAAGGTGATACTATGAAAATAGCAAACGATTGGAAAGATTATGAAATTATTGACAGTTCTAATGGACTAAAACTAGAACGATGGAAAGATATTTATCTACTTAGACCAGATCCTCAAGTAATTTGGGATAATGGAGATTTGTTAAAAAAATATCCACAAATTCATGCACAATATATAAGAAGTAATCAAGGTGGAGGCCATTGGGAAAACTTAAAAAAGACCAAAGAATCATGGAATATAGAATATAAAGAATTAACTTTTCATATTAAACAAATGGGTTTTAAACATACAGGGTTATTCCCTGAACAAGCAGTGAACTGGGATTTTATGATGGATAAGATTAGAAAAAGTAATAGAGAAATCAAAGTCCTAAACCTATTTGCCTACACTGGAGGTGCTAGTGTTGCATGTTTAAAGGCGGGAGCAAGTGTAGTTCATGTAGACTCTTCTCGTGGAATGATTGATTGGGCAAAAGAAAATGTATTTCTTTCAGGACTTTCTGACAGACCAATTCGTTTTTTAGTAGATGATGTAGTAAAATTTGTAAAACGAGAAATTAGAAGAGGAAATCATTATGATGCCATTGTTATGGACCCTCCAAGTTATGGAAGAGGGGCAAATGGGGAAGTATGGGATATTGAAAAAAATCTAGATGAACTAATTCGCCTTTGTATGGAACTATTAAGTGACTGCCCATTATTCTTTTTAATTAACTCTTATACAGCAGGGTTATCAACAGAAGTTGTGAATAACTTATTTAAATTATATTTTAAGAAATATTCTGGTACTTATGAAACTGAAGAAATCGGTCTTCCAATTACCAAAAATAATCTAATCCTCCCTTGCGGGATTACAGGAAGGTATATCTTTGATGAAAAATAATAATTTAGAAATTTTATATGAAGATAATCATGTTATTGTAGTATTTAAAAATGAAAATATCTTAAGTCAAGGGGATTCTACTCATGACAAAGACTTACTAACAAAAATTAAAGAATATATTAAAATAAAATATCAAAAACCGGGTAATGTATATGTAGGATTGGTTCACCGATTAGATCGACCAGTAAGTGGTGTGATGGTTTACGCAAAAACTAGTAAAGCAGCTTCTAGATTATCTGAACAAATTCGTACATCTAAATTTAAAAAACAGTATTTGGCTGTAGTAAATGGAATTTTGGAAGAAAAAAAAGGCGAATTTAGAGATTATTTACAAAAACTAGATAATGGAAATACGATAGTAACAGATAAAGAACATGGAAAAGAATCTATTCTAAACTATGAAGTATTAAAAGAAATAAATGAGAAAAGTTTAGTAAAAATAGATTTAAAAACAGGTAGACATCACCAAATTAGGGTACAATTTTCATCTCGTGGTTATCCATTATGTGGAGATCAGCGGTATGGAATACAGGATAAAAAACAAATAGCGTTATGTTGCTATCATCTAGCTTTTTATCATCCTACAACCAAAGAAAAATTAATATTTGAACGAATGCCAAAAGATAAAGAAATCTTCAAAGAATTTTTATAATAGGAGATTTCTTTTTCTAATAAAAGGGGAAATTATGAAAAAAAGAAATTTAATAATTATACTAAGTGGAATATTAGGAATTATATTATTAACTATTGGAAATATATATTTATTTTCTGAATCAAACGAGGCAAAAGAAGAAGATATAGTTAGAAAGTATCTAAATAAATCGAATGAAATAGAAGTATATAAAGATAAGTACATATCTGATTTTATAGAAGTAAAAAATGGAACATTAAATGATAAAAAAATAAATACCAAACATATAGGAAAAGAACGAGTAAAATTTACATATAGAAATGAAAGAGGCAAAGAAAAAGTAGGATATTTTGAAGTAAATATAGTAGACAAAACTTCACCTATCATCTTTATTTCAGATACCTATACTTACACAAAAGACTCAAATGTAAATATTGAAGAAAATGTTTTATGTGGAGATAACTATGATAAAAAACCAGCTTGTAAGATTGAAGGAGAATATGACTTAAATCAAGTAGGGAATTACTCAGTAATTTATAAAGCTACAGATAGCAGTGGAAATGAGACGATAAAGCCAATTACCTTAAAGGTAGTAGAAAAAACAACGAATAAAACAAAAATAAATAAAATTCCATTAGAGAAAATTAAAACAAAATACTTAACAGAAAATACAGTATTAGGAATTGATGTATCGAAATGGCAACAAACAATTGATTATGAAAAAGTAAAAGAAAGTGGTATTGATTTTGTTATGATTCGAATTGGCACACAAAAAGGACCAAAAGAAGAATCTGTAATTGATACTTATTTCAAAGAAAACATAGAGAATGCACAAAAGGTTGGACTAAAAGTAGGAGTTTACTATTATTCATATGCATCTAGTATAAAGGAAGCAAAGGAACAAGCAAAATGGGTGATAGAACAATTAGAGCCATATAAAATTGATTTACCAGTAGTTTTTGACTGGGAATGCTATACATTTTTTAATTCTTTTCATATTAGTCTTCATGATTTAAATGAAATTGCAGATACTTTCTTAAAAAATATAGAAAAAGAAGGCTATGAAGGAATGTTATATGGCAGTAAAAACTACTTAGAAACTATTTGGGAAACAGGCAAATATAAAACTTGGCTTGCACATTATACGGAAAAAACAACATATAATGATGAGTATTTGATGTGGCAATTTACCAATAGAGGTAGTGTTCCAGGCATTTCTACAATGGTAGATGTTGATGTAATGATAAAATAGATAAAAATAAATAAAAAGTACTTCTATCTATTTTTTTATATAAAAAATGAAAAATAATTGCATTTCTCATTTTTTTTTGTTATGATTTTAATAGAATAAAATAAGGGAGATGGAAATATGTTTTTAGAGATAACCTTAGAATGGTTTACTACAATACCTGGACTTTTAATTACCAGTGGAGTAATTTTATTATTGATTGCAATTATTTTATTTGTTGTTGGTAGAAAAAAGTCAAAGAAAGAAAACGTTGCTGTTTCAAATACAACTGCTTCAGTAGCTGAAGAACAACAACCTACAGCAAGTGAAGTTGTAACTGAACAACCAACAGTACAAGAAACTACTACAGAACCAGCAGTAGAAACATTTACTATGCCAGAAGTAGCTACTCCAGTAATGAATACAACTTCTACAGAACAATCAGTAGTAGCACAAGTGGAAAATGTGACTCCAATTGAACCAGTGGCAATTGAAACTCCTGCTACAGAAGCAGCTCCAGTGTCAATTGAAATGCCAGCAGAGGTTCCTGTAGTAAATAAAGAAGAGGTAGTATCAACAGATACAGTACAAGAACCAGTAGTTGCAACAGTGGCAACAGAAGATGCACTTGAAACTCCAGAAGCAACAAATTTAGATAAGACAATGGTTTCAGTTTATGGTGGAGAAAGTCCAATGGATAAAGTTGCTACTAGTGTAGTAGAAGAAGCACCTAAGTCAATTTATGGTGGAAATGATCCATTAGAGGCTACTCAAAATTTACCAAAAGTAGAAGAGCATCATGAACCGTATAGTGGTGCAACACCAGTAGTAGAAGAAAAGAAAGAGGAACCAGTAGTTACTCCAGTTATTGAACCTATAAGTACTCCTGTCGTTGAACCAGTAGCAGCACCAGCAGTAGAGGCTCCAGTTACTCCTCTTCAACCAACAGCACCAGTAACAATTGAACAACCTGCTGATGTAGAAGAACTATAAAAGTATAAAAAAGACGTAAAAAACGTCTTTTTTTAATTCTTCCTTCATATAGTAAAATATAGAAAGGAATGATTATAATTATGGAAACATTAAAAGTTTCAACAAAATCGAATCCCAATAGCGTAGCAGGAGCTTTAGCAAACGTATTTCGTGAGAAAGGAAGCGTAGAAATTCAAGCAGTTGGAGCGGGAGCACTAAATCAAGCAATCAAAGCAATAGCAATTGCGAGAGGATTTGTAGCACCAAGTGGTAAAAATTTAGTTTGTATTCCTGCATTTGCAGATATTACAATTGATGGAGAAGAAAGAACTGCTATTAAACTGATTGTAGAAGCTATTTAATAGCTTTTTTTCTTTTTAAATATTGATAAAATCAAAAAAAAAGATTATAATTACATTAAATCGAAAAGGAACCAATAGTAATTTATTTATTAAAAGAGAGTTCATGGTTGGTGGAAATGAATATAAATAATTACTTAATCTACTCCTTAGAGGACTTAATCAGTCCCGGTAAAAGCCGTTATCTAAATTAAGCAAATAAAGGGATGGTACCGTGCAAAAAGCACTCCTTATGTACCATTCCTTTTTATTTTTGGGAGGTCTTATGAATAACTTAGAAAGATACTTTGAAAAAGAGGATTTAGAAAAAGTCAGAAGATGTAATGATTTATACTTAAAAGCATTTACCTTAGTTGAAGTATTGTTTAAAGACAAAATAGATAAGGGTGGAGAACCATATATTGGTCACTTAAAACGTGTATCAGATAAAATGTCAACATTAGAAGGAAAAGTTGCAGCACTTCTTCATGATACAGTAGAGGATATTGATGGAGTAACCTTTGATGATTTAAGAGATATTAATATTCCAGAAGAAATTATTCAAATTTTAATCTTAGTTACCAAAGAAGAATCAGAAAAACCTTTAACTAAAGAGGAAAATTTAATTCGTTATGGAAGAGAAATTGATAGGATTATTAAAAGTGGGAATAAGACAGCGGTAGAACTAAAAATTTCAGATATGACAGATAATTATAATCCTGAAAGATTAAAGCTTTGTTCAAAAGAACAAAGAGAGTGGTTAGAATTAAAATATGGCTCCCAATTAGAAAAATTATTGAGTGCCAAAGAAGAAAATTAATATAGATATAAAAGAAAAGAGGAAATAAAAATGTTAGATATTAAATTTGTAAGAGAAAATCAAGAATTAGTAAAAGAAAATATTAAGAAAAAATTTCAAGAAGAAAAACTACCTTTAGTAGATGAAGTAGTAAAATTAGATGAAGAAAAACGTACCTTTCAAGTAGAAGGAGATAATCTTCGTCAAGAAAGAAATGAAACTTCTAGCCTAATTGGTTCCCTAATGCGTGAAGGAAAAAAAGAAGAAGCAGAATCAAAAAAAGCAAGAGTAGTAGAAATTAACAAACGACTAGAAGAAATTGAACAAAAGGAAGAAGAACTAGGAAAAGAATTAAAAGAAAAGATGATGATTATTCCACAAATCGTAGATGATTCAGTTCCGGTAGGAAAAGATGATAGCGAAAACGTAGAAATTGAAAAATTTGGAGAACCAGTCGTACCAGAATTTGAAGTTCCATACCATGCAGATATTATTTCAAGACTAAATGGATTAGATAAAGAAAGTGCTGGAAGAACAAGTGGAAATGGATTCTATTATTTAATGGGTGATGTTGCAAGACTTTCTACTGCGATGATTAATTATGCAAGAGATTATATGATTGATCAAGGATTTATTTATTGTATTCCACCATTTATGATTCGAAGTGATGTAGTAAATGGAGTAATGTCTTTTGCTGAAATGGATGCGATGATGTATAAGATTGAAGGAGAAGATTTATTCTTAATTGGTACTAGTGAACATTCTATGATTGGTAAATTTAAAGGACAAATCATTCAACAAGCAGAACTACCAATTACTATGACAAGTTACTCTCCATGCTTTAGAAAAGAAGTAGGGGCTCATGGAATCGAAGAAAGAGGAATCTACAGAGTACATCAATTTGAAAAACAAGAAATGATTGTTATCTGTGATCCAAAAGATAGTATGGATTGGTATAACAAAATGTGGAAGTACACAGTAGATATTTTTAGAAACTTAGATATTCCAGTTCGTACTTTAGAATGTTGTACTGGAGATCTTGCAGATTTAAAAGTAAAATCTTGTGACGTAGAAGCTTGGAGCCCTAGACAACAAAAATACTTTGAAGTTGGTTCATGTTCTACTTTAGGAGATGCACAAGCAAGACGTCTTGGAATTCGTATCAAAGGAGAAAATGGAAATTACTATGCTCATACTTTGAATAATACAGTACTTGCGTCTACAAGAGCCTTGATTGCTTTCCTAGAAAACAATTTAAATGAAGATGGATCTATCAATGTTCCAAAAGCATTACAACCATATATGGGCGGAAAAACAAAAATTGAACCTAAAAAATAGATTGAAGTAAGGAGATGATAATATGGATATAAGGAGAATTATATTTATAAAGAAATCCCCTTTTCGTATGGAATATTTATTTCTACTACAATTAAATGGTAATGAAAATATGATTAGATTTACAGGTTTAGAAAGTAGAACAGATAAAGAATCCATAAACTCAAAAGTTGTTAACGATACCATAGTCACCAACTTTTTAGAACATTTCTTCCGAATTGTTAGTAACTGGAATGATACCTATATTAATAAAAATACTTTAGATGCTACTACTTGGAATATAGTAATTGAATATAAAAATGGAAAGCAAAAAGAATATCAAGGAGTAGATTCTTATCCTATAAATTTTGATTCCTTAGAAAGGTTGATTGATAAAACAATCAAAGAAATAGGCGGAGATTAATATGAATTTATTAGAGATTGATACAAAAAAATATATTCCTAAAATTCTAGAGGCTGTAATTGAAACATGGGGAGAAGAATATAGGTATATTTTAGTAGAAAAAGCAAATAAAATTAAAAATATAAATTATATAGATGAGCGAGGAATTTTGCATTACCATCGATTTCTAGAAAATTGTATTCAAAAATATTTATCATTAAAATTCTTAGAAGAGATTGGTGTAGATACAAGTCAAGATGATAAAAACTTAGGTTTGCCACTCGATTCAAATACAAAAGAACAGATGAATCAATATTTTGGAAATCGATGTATTTTTAGTCCTGACTTTTGGAAAGATGCAAAAGGTATATTCGCTTTTGATAAAGAAGTAATAGAAGACTTCCGTAAAACATCTGTGGAAGAGGGACAAATTGAATTTTTAAATCCTTTAAGAGGAAATTCAGAAATTACGATTTCTAACTATGAACAATTTAAACAAACCAAAGAATATTCGAAACTTCTAAAACAAATTCACCATTATTTAGATATTTATAAAAAACTAGATCATGAAATGAAAAAATATAATAAAAAAATTCAAAAATATAGTGACTATGTAGATTCTGAGGATAAAAGAAAAGAAAGAATCCTAGATTTAAAAAGATGTGAATTATATCAAGAAATAGAAAGTGAACTACCAGAATCTTTAAGGAAATATTTAGATTTAAAATACCAAACTTTAGAACAAAAATTGCGCTTTCTATTTCCAGAATTGGATGAAAAAAGCTATATTGAATTTTTCTCTAAAAAAGATGAAGATAACCTAGAAACGGAAACTTGTAATGTTTATGCCTTAAGACTATGTTATTTAAGAAGAGTTGGTATTCATAATAATTTAAATATATATGATAATTCTAAGGAAAAGTATGAAGAATGTTTGAAGCAACCAGGCACTCAAGAGTTTATTCCATCATTCGAATTAGTAGATAAAATTACAAGAACTAGAGAAAAGAAATATGAAGAAGGAATCAAGGAGTTTATCTTTACAAGTCAAACATTTCTAGAAAACTTTGGACAGATGGATAATTTAGAAGAAACGAAAGAATATGTATATAACCTGATTTTAAATAGAACAAAGGTGGCAAATATTCCACTTGCTGATGAAAAAAATAATTATCCCGCAATCTTTTTTCCCATACGACCATCTTATAATGGGATACTAGATCTTGCGTATATTCATGAATTTATTCATGCACTTCTTTATTTTTCGTTATATGATAATAGATGGGGTAGTGGCTTTGACATATGCGATGATGATCCTGCCTTATTAAATCCTTATCGATTAAATAAAAGAAAATATGAAAGATTAAATGAAACGATAACTGATATTTATGCGGTTAAGGTGAAAAATATTTTGCATAAAAAAGGAATCTATTTATTTGAACCTAAAGAATTAGTAAATGAAGATAATAGTGCCTGGAATAATACAAGCCTTATTGTAAGAAAAATGTTAAATCCTTTTTTAGAAAAATTTCACCACGAAGTTATTCTTTCACTAGTAACTGCCAATTACTCTATTTTACTAGATAAAGTTGGATCAGAAAATTTTGAAGAATTAAATGATTGTATTAATAAAGTAGATTATTTAATCGATTGTGGTCTAAATTTAGAAAATCCTGAACATAAACCAGAATTAATAATAGAATATAAGAAAGAAATGTCCCGCTTAGAGAAGATTTATCATAATATGGATAATAGAATACAAGTAGTAACAGAAGCACATAAATAGAATCGTTGATATCAAAGACTTATCAAAATCAATTTTATTTTCTTGATAAGTCTTTTGTTATGGCTTTTTTCAAAACATTAATTCTTTTCATTTTACTAGAAATATGTTATTATAAAACACAAACTGACAAACAACTAATAGGGGGAAACTATGGAAAATTACAACAAAAAAATGAGAGATGATTTAGGTACATTTATGGATGCCTATTTAAAAAATGGTGGAATCAGTGTACGAGATGGGGCTAAACAATACAGAGAGATGTTAGAAGAACTAGAAGATACAGATGATGAATACCAAGAATTATATAGAAAATATCAAATTTATGTGATGTATTTAGATGCTTATAAACTAAGTATGTATAAGCAAAAACAATGTATCGCAGATGATCAAGATGTAGAACTTTTTGATCAATTACTTTATCTATTAGATGAAAATGAACTTATGATGGAAATAGAAGGAAATCCAGACTTCTTAGAAAGACTTATTGAAGAAAGTTATAAATTTAGAGAAATGAATATCTTAGGAAAGATTATTGTAATCAAATCACTAAGTGAGTATGAAAATGATGATATATTACAATATTTTCCAATTCATGAACAAGATTTAGATACCTATAATATTGAAGTTACATTAGAAATGATTTTAAAAAATATAAGAAATCAATCAAGACATCAAAAGAAAGACTTAGATATCGATTGTAAAGAAGCTATAATGCTTAGTGTAGTAGGATTCATACAAAAATTAGCGACATATGATTATAAAAATGCAGAAACATTATTATTAGAAATAGGGGCTGCTGATTACAGAGTTTCTAAATTTCTAGCTAGTAAGTTTAAAGATAATGAACTTTTCGTAGATCATATAGATTTGTATGAAAATTATAGTAGAGAGAATATTTTAGATGAATTAGAAAGTAATTCAGACTTCTTAAAAGATGCAATTTGGAATATTGCGGATGTAGAAATATTTAAAAAATATGAAGATACTTCCATTAATACAGAGGAAATGGATGACTGTAGGGATACAGAAGTTATGAAGAAATTAGTAATTAAAAGAAACGAGAGATAAGGTACAAAATTACATAATTTGTACTTTTTCTATGAAAATGATATACTTGAAATGTTATAAATAAAGGAGAAAAGAATAAAAATGCCAAGCAGTATTACTCATGAATATCATTATAGAGATGTTTATAAATATACAACGAATGATTTTAAAAATAGTTTTGATATAGAAACATATAGAAAATATTCTTTATTTGCCCAAGGACATGATGCACTATTTTTCTTGGATTTTTGGAATTTATTAGAACAGAAAAATCATCATAAGAAGGCAATCTATTTACAAGACCATGATTTTAAAAAAATATGTTTAGAATTAATCGAATTAATCAGAACCTATAATTTAGAAGAATCCAAGGAATTAAAATTAATGCTATATGGATTTATCACACATCATATCTTAGACTCGGTTGCACATCCTTATATTATTTATGAAACAAAAAACTTTGGATTGCATGAAGCAGTAGAATCCTATATTGATGGAAAAATGATAGAAAAAAAGGAGCAGGAAGAATTTAGAAAATACCCAGTTCATAGAATTATTCCAAGCCTACCAGAAATAAATCAATCTACAATCCAAGTAATAAATGAGGCCTTTTATAATGTTTATCAATACAAGAATTTTGGTAATGATTATATAAGGGCATTGCATCAAGTAAATCCATTTCTATATTTTCTAAGATATGATCCGATTGGAGTGAAAAAGTTTGGATATAATATAGTCGATAGAATGAACTTAACAAAAACAAAGTACTCTTGGTTGTCTTATTATAATAAACTTGAGGGATATGATAAATATCTAAATGAGGAACATCGTCCTTGGATAAATCCAGTAGATAATAATATTGTATCAACAGAATCTTTTGATGAATTATATGAAAAGGCAATTTATAAAACAGCAATAATTTTAAGTGAGATAGAAGAGGCAATAGAAAATGGTGCTAGTATGGAAGAATTTGAAAAAATAATTCCAGATATTAGTGCAGTTCATGGACAAAAATGTGATCAAAACTTAAAATTAAAATATTTGAAAAAATAGTGGAGGAAGTAATGAAAAAAATAGGACTAGATCTAGATGGAGTAGTATTCGATTCAGAAAATTTATATAGAGTGTATACAGAAATATATGATGTAGATGTGTTAAAAACAAACTCCATAGTAGATAATACAAAAAGAATTTTTCAAGAAAGGTATAATTGGGATAAAGAAATATGTCAAAAATTTTATAAGGAATATGCAAAAGAAGTTTTAACTACTGCAAATATTATGTCAGGAGCCAATATAGTTATTCCTAAATTAATGAAAAAGTATGAATTTGTAGTAATCACATCTAGAAGTGAAGAAGAGACAGGATGGGCAAAAGAAAAATTTAAGGAAATAGGATTAGAGAATATTAAATTTATTCACAATAAAAACGATAAAATAGAAACATTTAAAGAAGAAAAAGTAGATTACATTATCGATGATGAAGAAACAACTTGTGTGAGTGCATCTAAAGAAAATATTCATGCCATCTATTTTAAAAATGCTGCTAGTTTAAGAATAGAAGAAAATGATTATCTAAAAATAGTAAATAATTGGGGAGAAATTTATAGATATCTAATGACAAATTAGAAAAGAGAATTATTATGAGGAAAGAAATAAAAGAATTTAATAGAAAAGAAATATTTGAAAATTATCATAGTAAAACGAATCCATTTCTTTATTTAACTACCAAAATAGAAGTTACAAAATTATATCAAAAATGTAAAGAAAACAAAAAAGTATACGCAACCGTTGGTTACTATATAACGAAAGCCATGAACAAAGTAGATGCATTTAAGTATCGATATGAGAATAATAAATTTTATAAATATCAAGAGTTAAAACCAAATTTTACTCAAATGATAAATGAAGAGAGAATTGGATATTTTACTTGTGATATGAAAAATAGTTTGGAAGAATTTATTGAAGAATATAATAGAGTACAGAAGAATTTTAATATTGGAAACAATGAAGGATTAAACTTAGATGAAGGAGAAGTATGGTTATCTTGCGTACCTTGGTTTAATTTTACTGGATTAGTAACACCATTTGATAAAAAAATAACAGTGCCACAAATCTTATGGGATAAGTTTTATTTAGAAAATGGTAAGTGGTATATCAATATGATGATTATGGTTCATCATGGATTTGCGGATGGGTATCATATTGGTAAATTTATAGAAAAATTAAATGAAGAAATAGAAAATATCGAGTAATAATTAGAAGAGAAAAAACTCTTCTTTTTTGATTCACCTAATTGCTAGACTTTTCATAAAAACTATGATAACTTAAAAATAGGTGATTAGCGGTGGATACAAAAATTTTAATTGTTACAAAAAGAAAAAATACCTTATTAGAATCAATAATTTATGTTTTAGAAAGAGAAAAAATAGAATATAAGATATCCGATACTATAAATCAATTAGAAGAAATTACAGATATTATTTATTTAGACTATGACGAATTGCTACCATTTGAAAGTTTAAAAGATAAAAAAGTTCCTATAATTATGATTGAAAATAGAAAGAAAGTTATAAAAGACTATCTAGGAACAATAAATTATGTTATTACAGAGCTATTAGATGATGAAATATCTTATACATCAGTACAAAAAGAATATTTGTTTAAAAAAGGAACATATGCGATACTTTTAGAAAAAATTTTAGAATTACTAAATAATAATAGTCATTATAATAGGATGATTTATGATCTTACAGAAATAAAAACAACTCCAGAAGATTGGATTTTCCACTTTGACTCTATTCGTGATACATATGACTGGTTATTAAAAAAGAATGCTTCTTTACCAGATGATTTTATAAGAAAAGGAATTAATTTTTATAGTGATAAAGTATATGATGATTCGCTAAGGGAGATTAATTACTTAACACAAAAACTAATGGATATTAAGAGTGGAAGAAAATCTATTGATTTATTTATTTGTACAGGAAATGAGATTAGAAAATTCTTAGATAATTATTTTTTTAGAATGTTAGTAAAAAATATTTCTCCAACATATCAGATTTATCTTGTGAATCGTCGGAAATTAGAGGAAGAAGAACCTGAAATATTTTCTAAGTTATTAGATGGAATAACAATTTATGATGATTGTGTTTATAGGGATACTTATGACGATGAATTTTCCTTAGGATTTGTTGATTGTAATCAAAAGACAATAGATGAGTATAATAAATACTTTGATTATATTATGGATAAGTATGGAGATAAAGTTGGTTTGGAGCGTGATAAATAATGAACTTTTCTAACAAGGTTGTTTTAGTGACTGGTTCTTCTAGAGGAATCGGAAGAAGTATTGCAGTTCGTTTTGCGAAAGAAGGGGCCAATGTTATCATAAATTATAGAAATAATACTGGAGAAGCAGAAGTAATTACAGAAATTATTTCTAATTATGGAAATGATTGTATCTCTATAAAGGCGGATGTATCAAAAGAAAATGATGTAAAAGAAATGGTAAATAAGATCATAGAAAAATATGGAAGAATTGATATTTTAGTAAACAATGCTGGGATTGCGATTGATAGAGATTTTGCAGATAGAAAAATAAAAGATTGGCATGATACCTTAGATACCAATCTAATAGGAGTATTTTTGGTTTCAAAATATGTTGGAAAATATATGAGGGAACAAAAGTATGGAAAGATTGTCAATATTTCTTCTACCAATGGATTAGATACAACTTATACTTATAGTGTTGATTATGATGCTTCAAAGGCGGCCTTAATTAATTTGACAAAAAATCTAGCGATTGAATTTTCTCCTTATGTAAATGTGAATGCAGTAGCGCCTGGCTGGGTAGATACAGAAATGAATGCAGAATTATCTAAAGAATATCTAAGAGAAGAAAAAGAAAAAATTCTTTTAAAAAGATTTGCAGAGCCAGAAGAGATTGCGGATGTTGTTTTATTTTTAGCATCAGATAAAGCGCGATACATAGATGGAGAAACAATTCGAGTTGATGGTGGAATTAAATTGTTGTAAA
The DNA here is from genome assembly GCA_949948745.1 of uncultured Caryophanales bacterium. GTDB lineage: Bacteria > Bacillota_I > Bacilli_A > RF39 > UBA660 > Alloscybalousia. Next base: position 17,134 of record CATLHA010000007.1, on the reverse strand, counting down.
ATAATAAAAGGAAAGGAAGTATAATATGAAATTTTATGTATGTCCAATATGTGGAAATGTACTAATCGCAACAGAAGAAAATATAGTTACTTGCTGTGGACAAAAATTAAATGGACAAGAAATAAAAATGGCGGAAGGAAAACATCGCATTGATGTAGAAGAAGTGAATGGAAAAGTTCATTTCACATCAGAGCATGGAATGACAAAAGAACATCATTTAAACTTTATTGCTTATGGAAAAAATAACCAATATGTTGTTATTAAACTTGATAAAGAAAAACCAGTAGATGTTACACTTGAAAAGCAAGAAGATGTAGAAATTATTTTTGGGTGTAACCAACATGGTGTATGGAGAAATGAATAGGATTTCATTTCTTTTTTTGACAAAATCCCCATATTTCTTGAGAAATAATGACATTTATTATATACTTAATTATAGGAGGGTATTATGGAAGAATTTATTACAAAAAATGGAACAAAAATAATTAAAACAAAATTAGAAGATTGCTATATCATCCAACCAAATGTACATGGTGATCATAGAGGGTGGTTCATGGAGGTTTATAGCGAAAAAGTATTACAAGAGGCAGGATTAAATTATCATTTCGTTCAAGGAAATAGATCTTTTACCGCTTTAAAAAATACAATTCGTGGATTACATTATCAGAAAGAACCAACAACACAGGCAAAACTGGTAGAATGTACTAGAGGTGCTGTTGATGATGTTGTAGTAGATATAAGAATTGGTTCACCAACATATAAAGAATGGACTAAGGTAAGACTTGATGAAAAAAGTAAAACTCAATTACTAGTACCAAAAGGATTTATTCATGGCTTTATTACAAGAACAGATGATGTTGAATTTAACTACCAAGTAGATGATTTTTATTCTGGACCAGATGATGGTGGTATTTTGTGGAATGATCCAGAACTTGGAATTGATTGGGAACTTAATGGAGTAGCACCAATTTTATCTGATAAGGATACAAAACATCCAGTTTTATCTGAAAGTAAAGTTAAATTCTATTATAAAAAAATATAGAATGAAAAGAATAAAAAGGATAAAGAAAGAGGTGTAAAATGAAAGGAATCATTTTAGCAGGAGGATCAGGTACACGACTTTATCCAATTACAGAAGGAATTAGTAAACAACTAATTCCAATTTATGATAAACCAATGATATATTATCCGTTATCAACTCTAATGTTAGCTGGAATTAAAGATATTTTATTAATTACAACAGAACAAGATCAACCAGGATTTAAAAGATTATTTGGAAATGGAAAACAATTTGGGTTGAAATTAGAATATATTATTCAGCCATCACCTGATGGCTTAGCCCAAGCCTTTACTCTAGGAGCAGATTTTATTGGGAATGATACTTGTGCAATGGTATTAGGAGATAATATATTTTATGGAAATGATTTAGTAAAAAAATTAAATGATGCAAGAAGCAATGCAGAAGATGGGTATGCCACTGTTTTTGGAAAAAAGGTAAGAGATCCAGAAAGATTTGGTGTTATGGAAGTAGATGAAAAACATCAGGTATTATCGGTAGAAGAAAAACCTCTTCATCCAAAGAGTGATTTTGCGATTACAGGACTATATTTCTATGATAATCGTGTTGTAGAAAAAGCATTTAAAGTCGAAAAATCTCCAAGGGGAGAGTATGAAATCACAGATTTAAATAGGATGTATCTAGAAGAAGGAAAATTAAAGGCAGAACTTTTAGGTGGAGGATATGCTTGGTTTGATACAGGATTAACAGATAGTCTATTAGATGCAAGTAATACAATAAAAACAATACAAAATCTAAATGATTCTATTATTAGTTGCCCAGAACAAATTGCCTATAGACAGGGGTGGCTAACAGATGAAGAGCTTCTAGAAAGAGCAGAATTAATGAAGAAAAATGATTATGGAAAATATTTGATGAAGACTTATCAGAAAGGGAAACAAAGATAATGAAATATTTGATAACAGGTATTAATGGACAACTTGGATATGACATTATTCGTGAGCTTAAATTACGCGGAATAGAAGAAAAAAACATTATTGGAGTAGGACATAAAGAAATGGATATTACGGATGAATCTTCTGTTCACCAAATAATTACACAAGTAAAGCCAGATGTAGTTTTTCATAATGCTGCTTATACTAAAGTAGATTTAGCAGAAGATAATTATGAAGAATGCTATAAAGTAAATGGTCTTGGTCCAAAGTACATTGCAGAAGCTTGTAAAGAAGTAGATGCTAAATTAATCCATATCAGTACAGATTATGTTTTTAATGGTAAAAAAGATGGATTTTATATGGAAAATGATATACCAAATCCAATAAATGTATATGGAAAAACAAAATATCTAGGTGAATTAAATGCCATGAAAAATCCGAAAACCTATATTGTTAGAATTTCTTGGGTATTTGGTATTAATGGAAATAATTTTATTAAAACAATGCTACGACTATCAAAAACCAATAACAAAGTAAGAGTAGTAGATGATCAAATTGGAAGTCCTACTTATACTGTTGATATATCAAAACTATTAGTAGATATGTCTGAAGCAGATAAATATGGAATCTATCATGCAACAAATGAAGGTGTATGCTCTTGGAAAGAATTAGCAGAATATGTTTTCAAATCAAATGCAATTGATATGGTAGTAGAAGGAATTCCAACAAGTGAATATAAAACAAAAGCAACAAGACCAATGAATTCAAGAATGAGTAAAAATAAATTAGAAGAAAATGGATTCGAAAGATTACCAGACTGGCATGATGCTGTAGATAGATACAACATTGAACTAAAAAGTCAAAAAATATTAAGAAAATAATAATGCTAAAATCAAATATATAAAGTGAAATAAGGGATGTATTTTATGAATAAATTAACTAGCAAACCAGTCAATAAATTAAAAAAAGAGATTGAATTAAAAGATGAGATAATAAAAAAAGAAAAAAAAAGAAATGTAATAATACTAATTTGCACAACAATAATAATAATACTTTTATTTTTAGTTTTAATAACATACTTTGATAAAAATAGAAATATGACTGGACAAATAAATAATTTAAAAAATATAAATTCCGAGTATGAGAAAAAAAATAACGCATTTAAACCACTTTATTTATTTCTAGGTGACTCTCTAACAGAACAATATGATATTTTTAAAGCATTTCCAGATCGTCGCATTATTAATAGCGGATATGGTGGAGACCAAACTAAAGATATTTTAGAAAATCTATATAGAAGAATCTATAGATTTTCTCCTACAGATATATTTTTGCAAATTGGTACTAATGATATAAACTATAATCGAAATCCAATTATCGTTTATGAAGATATTATAAAAATTATTCAAGAAATAGAAAAAGAGCTTCCCAATGCAAAAATTTATGTAGAATCTTTATATCCATCTAGAGAAGAATGGGCAGAAGAAGATAGAAATGAAAAAAGGCAAGAAGTTAATAAATTATTAAGAGAATATTGTAAAAAAGAAAAACTTACATATATAGATATATATTCATTACTAAAGGAAGATAATAGTAATAATGTACAAGAAAAATATGTAAAAGATGGTCTTCATCTAAATGATGAGGGATATAAAATAATTACAAAAGAATTAAAAAAATACATGGAGTAATACAAAATGAAAAATAGAAATAATGTAATTGATATTATGAGGGCATTTGCGATTATCTTTGTAGTAATAGGGCATTGCAGTAATGACTCATTTTTAAATAGATATATTTATCTTTTTCATCTACCACTTTTTTTTCTAATATCTGGTTATTTGTATAAAGAAATATATTGTGAAAAACCTTGGGAATACATTGGCTTATGTCTTAAAAAATATTTGAAAATATATATAATTTATAATGGTATATTTGTACTCTTACATAATCTATTTTACAGAATGAATTTATTATCTAGCCCAACCGTATTTTATCAGTTAAAAGATGTTGTTGTAGGAATATTAAATTGTTTTTTATTTACATCAACAGAATCGTTTGCTGCGGCTTTATGGTTTCTCCCAGTATTATTCGCTAGCATGATAATTTTTAATTTTATAAATTATGCCATAAAAGAAAATAAAAAAAATAAAGAGTTAAAACGACTATTTTTAATTTTTGCACTAACACTAATAGGAATTTACTTAAACAAAAATGACATGAATATTGGACTGCATTATCAAACTTCATTAGCAGTTCTACCTTTTATATATTTAGGGCAACTAATAAGAAAAAAGGGATTAGAAACAATCAAAATTAATTACATAATAGCATTTGCTTTTGCAATACTAAGTATGGCTATGATATATATTGTGCCAGGAGGAGTAGAATTGTCTAAAAATGAATTGTGGCACGTTGAATTATTCTATCTAATTTCAATTTTAATGATTTATGTTGTATATGTGGTATCTACTATTATTAATAAAGACTTTGATAAAATTAAAAACTTATTAATATATATAGGAAAAAATACATTATCGATTATGGGATTACATATTTTATGTTTTAAATTACTAGACTTTTTGGTAATAAAATTGATTAGTAAAAATTATGATATATTACCTAATTTTACAGTATCTTATCCAAAATTCTGGATTATTTATACGATTGTAGGCGTAATTTTTCCAATTATATTAAAAAATATAATAAGTAAATTTAAAATAAAAATGAAATATATTAGATATTGTATTTCAAAAGAAGATATCTTAAATTTAATGGAAAAAATATTAATTTCAGCATAACGTATTTTTAATTAGGAAACTAACTTTACATTTTTAAAAATGTACTAATTTAATACTATACTTGATTTAAGTAAGAAAAATAAAATCCAATGGAGGTCATTATGAAACAAAATATAAAAAAAATTTATAGAAATATATGTTTAACAGAGTGGAATAATAAGGAAATTATAAATTTAAAAGAAGATAATAATCAACTAAAAAAGCAAGTAGAATCGCTAGATAATAAAATAGACCTAATAATAAAAGATTTAGAAACTTTAAGAAGAAATACAAATGAGATTATCTATTCTCAAATTTTTCATGATACTATAAAGAAGAGTCCATGGTTTGACGAAAGACTATCTTTATCAAGTGGAGCAATAGGATATCCAATGGCCTATATACTATTCAGAACTTTAGATGATATAAAACCTCAGGCTATTTTAGAGCTTGGCTTAGGTCAATCAACTAAAATTATTACTAATTATATAAAGTATCAAAAAAATGTCATACACGATGTTGTAGAGCATGATGAAAATTGGATTGATTTTTTTAAACGCAGTGTTGATTTGAGTAAAATTCAAAAAATTCATCATCTAAAGAATTACAAAAGAAAATATAATGGAACTGAATTAAATGCATACAAAAATTTTAAAAAAGAGTTTGAAAATAAATCTTATGACCTAATTATGATAGATGGTCCAGTTGGATGGGGACAAGAATACTCCAGAATGGATATTTTAGATATTATCCCAGGATGCTTAAAAGAAAATTTTGTTATTTTATTAGATGACTGTGAACGCATTGGTGAGCAACGAACTATAGAAATGTTAGAAGAAAAATTAAAACAAAATAATATTAAATATAAGAGTGGATATCACTATTGGGGAATTAATAATGTATATATATGTGTATCTGAAAATTTAGAATTCTTGTGCCATATTTAATAAATTGCTATCATGAAAAGAGGGGTAAAATGGATAAAACTATATGTGTTTATAGTTGTATTAGTGGAAATTATGATACAGTAAATGAATTAACTTTTAAAGAAGAAAAAATTGATTATTATTTGTTTACTAATAATAAAAATTTGACATCAAAAACTTGGAAGGTAATATACGTAAATGATCCAGAAATATCCGATATTTATTTGGCAAGAAAAATAAAAATATTAGGGTATCCAGAAATTACCGATAAGTATGATTTAACAATTTGGATAGATGGTAGCATTATAATAAAGAATAGTATTATAGATTTTCTGAAAAAAGAATGTAAATTGGATAAGTATTCAATGGTAGGATTTAAACATAGTCAGCGTGATTGTGCCTATGAAGAAGCTATTGCATGTGTGAAATTTCATAAAGATAGTAGTAAAAATGTGGAAAGAATAATTAAAAATTTTAAAAAAAATAAATATCCACAACATAATGGGTTGATAGAAAGTGGAATTTTGGTTAGAAAAAATAATGATTCTAAAGTGAAAGAGACAATGAAATTATGGTATAAGTTGTTATGTGAATATTCGCCAAGAGATCAACTGAGTTTTAATTATGCAGCCTATCAAACTAAGCTAGAAATAAAATATTTAAATATGAATATATTCAATAATCATACTTTTCAATGTCTATTACACTCTAGCCTAAAAAAAATAAAAAAATATAGAATTTATTTTGGTGATGAAAATCATAACTATGATTTTAAATATGATGAACAGGGAGAATATGTACCAGATGACAATGGAGTTTATAAAATAAAAAGTAAAGTATTAAGAGATACTGATACTATTTTATTTGAACCAGATATGTTTATCATTGGGATATATTATACCTATTTCAATGTTAAAGGCGAAAAAGTCAGTGCAATTTATCCAAAAAATGTAACAGAAATTGAGAATAGTAAGTTATTTTTAGATTTTATACCTCAAATAGTTATAAATGGTAATTTTAAAAAAGGTCAACTATTAGAAATAGAAGGAGATTTTAAAATAGCAACAGAAGAAAAATGGCAAAATTTTGTTAGAAATCAAAATACAATAATAAATAAACAAATAGAAAAATATAATAATGATATTCAAGAACTGCAAGAAAACATAAATAGAATGCAAAAAGAAAAAATAGAAATTGAAGAAAAATATAGTATGCAAACAATAGAATTAGAGAAACTAAAAAATTCTAAAGGGTGGAGACTATTAGAGAAATTGAGAAAATTTAGAAGGTGGTAAAATATGAAAAAGAAAGAGAATTATGCAATTAAAGTGTGTAATGTAACTAAGGTATTTAAACTCTACTATGACAAGCCTAATACATTAAAAGAAAGAATTGTATTTTGGAAGAAAAACAAAACAGAAGTTCATAAAGTATTAGATAATATAAATCTTGAAATTGACAAGGGAGAAACAGTAGCTCTGATAGGAACAAATGGAAGTGGAAAAAGTACTCTTTTAAAATTGATGACCAAAATTATATATCCTACTGAAGGAGAAATTAAAATTGATGGAAAATTAACTTCGTTACTTGAACTTGGAGCAGGATTTCATCCAGATTTTACAGGAAGAGAAAATATATATTTTAACGCTTCAATTTTTGGACTAACAGCTTCTGAAATCGATAAAAGGGTGACCCAGATTATTGAATTTTCTGAATTAGGTGATTTTATTGATAGCCCAGTTAGAACATATTCTTCTGGAATGTATATGAGACTTGCATTTTCAGTAGCAATTAATGTAGATGCAGAGATATTATTAATAGATGAGATTTTAGCAGTAGGAGATCAACATTTCCAAGAAAAATGTTTTAACAAATTACAAGAGCTTAAGGATAGTGGAAAAACAATAGTAATTGTAAGTCATAGTTTAGAGTCAGTAAAAAAACTATGTAATAGAGCAATATGGATTAATAAAGGGAAAAAAGAAATGGATGGAAAATCCAATCATGTAATAGAAAAATATCTAGAGGTGTGTAGTTAATGAAAGAATTAATAAACAATTTATATAGTTATAGACAGCTACTAAAAAGTAATGTAAAAAAGGAAATCAGAGGAAAATATAAAGGTTCCTTTCTAGGTGTATTATGGTCTTTCGTAAATCCATTATTAACTACTTTAGTATATGCAATTGTTTTTCCATTTATATTAAAAAATACAGAACCAAATTATATCACCTTTGTAGTAATTGGAGTTTTACCTTGGACATATTTTACAACAGTTATTATGCAAGGGACAACAACAATTTTGATTAATGCTGGGATTATTAAAAAGGTATATTTCCCAAGGGAAATACTACCAATATCAATTAATACTAGTGGTTTAATCAATTTCTTTATATCATGTCTAATAATTTTTATTTTCCTAATATGCAGTGGAATCGGTTTTAGTTGGTATATCATTTTTCTACCATTAATTATAGGAACGCAGTACATTTTACAGCAAGGAATCATTTTTATTACTAGTGCTATTAATGTATATATAAGAGATGCGGAGTATATTATCACATTTATTATAAATATGTTATTTTATGCAACCCCAATTTTATATTCTGCGAAAATGTTTGAAAATAGTTCAATAAGTTGGCTTATTTCTCTAAATCCAATGGCAACAATTATTAATTGTTATAGAGACGTATTGTTTTATCAATCAATGCCACATATTAAATCATTATTAGTTGTACTTTTAGGTAGTTGTATATTACTATATATTGGTTTGAAAATATTTAAAAGATTAGAAAAGGGATTTGCAGAAGAACTTTAAAATAGGAGAAAGCAAATGATTAGTTTTGTAATATTACATTATAAAAATGTAGACGACACGCTGGAATGCATTAAATCTATAATAAAATTAAAGAAACAAAATAATATTTCAATTATCATAGTTGATAACCATACGTTAAGTAAAAATGAAGAATACAAAATAAGAGAATATACTGATAATATTATTTTACTAAAAGAAAATCTTGGTTTTGCAAAAGCTAATAATATAGGTTGTAAATACGCAATAGAAAAATATCATCCAGATTATATAGCTGTAATCAATAATGATACTTTAATCTTAGAAAAAGATTTTAATAAAAAGTTACAACAACTTTATGATAAATATCAGTTTGATGTATTTGGACCATACATTAAATCTCCAGGAGATAGTGTAAATCCTTTTTATACCTATGATAGTTTATCAATAATAAATAAAGAAATACGAAATTGCAAAATAGGAATATTTATCTATAGCCATAAAATAATCCATAATATATATAAGAATATTATAAAAATAAAACACAAAATAATAAAAAAGAAAAAAAGAATGTTTCAAAATGGGAAAGAAGATCAATTAAATGTGTCACTACATGGATGTTTTTTAGTATTCTCAAAAAAGTATTATAAAAGATTTGAAAATGTTTTCTATAATGAAACTTTTCTATATCATGAAGAAGAGTTTTTATCAGATCGTAGAGATAAATACAATCTAATTTACTTATATAGCCCAAAAATAAAAATATATCATAAAGAAGGTCAATCAAGTAAGATGATTGATAGCAGGGAAAGAAAACTTTTTATCTATAAGAACAGAAAGGAGTCTTTAGAAAAATTAAAAATATTGAAGATAGGGAGAAAAGAAAATGAAAAAAATTAGTGTTATTATACCAAATTACAATTATGCAAATTATATTAATGAGAGATTAGAATCAATTATTAATCAGACTTATCCAGTTCATGAAATAATTATTTTAGATGATAATTCTACAGATAATAGTGTAGAAATAATTGAACAATTTATAGAAAAACATAAAAATATCAATATAAAACTTATTGCAAACAAAAAAAATCAAGGAGTTTTTGCTCAATGGCTTAAAGGAATTGAAAATATTACAGGGGATTACTTTTGGATAGCAGAAGCAGATGATCTATCAAAACCAAATTTTTTAGAAACTGTAATAAAAGGCTTTGATGATAAGAAAACAATTTTATCTTATTGTGAAACGGAAAGAATAAATGAAAAGGGAAAAGTTATTGAAAAAAATAGCAAAGGATGGGTAGACATATTTCAAACTGGAATATATGATAAAGATTTTATAATGGATGGTAATACATTTATAAGAAATCAGTTAAGTATCTTAAACGTTATTTTAAATGTTTCATCTGTAGTATGGAAAAAAGGAGATTATAAGAAATTTTTTAATGCTGCGAAAGAATTTAAAGTAGCAGGGGATTGGTATATTTATTCCAATGTTCTAAAAGATGGGAATGTTGCCTATTTCTGTGAGTCGTTAAACAGACAAAGAAAGCACTCTATGTCTATTTCTACTATAGTAAATAGGGATATTGAATTTGATGAAATAACAAAAATCCAAAATATGATTAATGGTTGGTACAAGCCAAGTAGAGAAATTGTATATAAACAAAATATTAGAAAAAACTTTTTATTTAATGAAATTAGTAATAGTAAACAAAAAGAACTAAAAGGATTTAAACGTAAAAATATCGCAGTAATTTTTCCATATCCAGTAAAAGGTTCTGGTGGACATAGAACAGTAGTGCAGAATGTAAATAGTTTAATAAATTATGGACACTGCGTAGACATATATGTTGGTGAAGATTATGTATCAACAGATTGTGAAATGAAGAAAATGGTAGAGGCTTTTTATGGTAAATGTTTAGCTGATGTTTATGTTGGAATCAGAATGAGAAAAGATTATGATTTGATATTTGCTACAGCATGGACAACTGCCGAATCTGTTAAATATCTTAAAGCCCCAAAAAAAGCCTACTTTATTCAGGATTATGAACCATGGTTTGAGCCTATGGGAAACAGTTATATAACTGCAGAAAATTCCTATAAATATGGTTTCTATTTCATTACAATTGGAAAATGGTTGTGCCAAAAAATTTCAAAAGAATTTAATCAACCGGCAAAATATTTCGATTTTTGTGCTGATCTTAATACGTATAGAAAATTGGATAATATCAAAAAAGAAAATGCGATTTGCTTTGTGTATCAACCAGAAAAATGGCGTAGATGCACTGACTTAGGGATGCAGGCATTAAAGATAGTAAAAGAACAAATGCCAGATGTAAAAATTTATTTATATGGTTCAAAAGTGGAGGGAAATATTAATTTTGAGGCAGAAAATTTACATATTATTCCAATTGAGAAATGTAACGAAATATACAATAGATGTAAAGTAGGATTATGTCTAAGTTCCTCAAATCCTTCAAGGATTCCATTTGAAATGATGGCAACAGGACTACCAGTTGTCGAACTTTACAGAGAAAATAACTTATATGATATGCCTAATGAATCAGTACTACTAGCTGAAAGTACTCCAGAAGGCTTAGCAACTGCAATAATGAAAATATTAAAAGATAATAAACTACAAGAGAAAATGTCAAAAGCTGGTATCCAATATATGAAGGATAAAGATTTATCACAGGGATTTGTACAATTTACAGAAGCAGTAATGGACATGTTTGAGGATAATTATGATGTAGGAGATTCTATTAATAAATCATATAAAAAAGAAATAATTGTTGGGGATAAAAATCTAAAAACCACAGATGGTAGTGATATACCAGCATTATATGTAAGTCCAAATGGCCCATTTATGAGAAAATTGGTTAAGATAAAAAGAAAATTAGTGCACATAAGATATATGATATTCAGGAGGTAAAATATGAACAAGTTAAAACATTATATAATTACAGTATTAAAAAAAATATATAGATTTTTACCACTTAAATTAGAAACAAAGCAAAAAATTAAAAATAAATTAAGTAATCAATTTAGAATAGTAAAAAGAATGTCTGATTTTAATGATCAAATGCTAATGCAAAAGAGAAATAATACATCAATAGATATACCGCTAGAAACTATTTCTCCAAAAGAAGAAATAAATAAAAAGATAGTAGTACATTTACATTTGTTTTATACAGATTTAAGTGATGAATTTATTGGTTATTTAAACAATATACCATATAAATTTGATCTTTTAATATCAGTACAAGAAAATGCTAACATTCAAGAAATAAAAAAACAATTTCAGAAAATTAATAAAGTAAACAAAGTAATTGTAAAAAAATCAAAAAATATAGGTAGAGATTTTTCTCCAATGTTTGTATTATTTAAAAATGAAATTCTTCAATATGATTATCTATTACACATGCATACAAAGAAAAGTGTAAGAACTGGAAAAGAACAAGATGGATGGAGAAACCATATGTTAAATGGGGTCCTTGAAAATCCAATTACGATTCAAAAAATACTATCTGAGTTTGAAGAAAATAAAGAAATTGGATTAATTTATCCAGAAACATACTATGATATGCCATACTGGGCACATACTTGGTTAAAGAATAAAGCAAATTGCGATCAAATTGCTAAAAAATTAAATATTCTTTTAGATGATGAATATATTGATTATTCAGTTGGTTCATTTTTCTGGGTTAGAGTAAAAGCAATCAAGAATTTTCTAAATTTAAATTATACTCTGGATGATTTTGGAAAAGAGGAAGGAAAGGCAGATGGAACTTTAGCTCATGCTATAGAAAGAATGATTCCACAAGTTGTAATGTCTAATAATTATAAGTATTTAATTTATGACCCAGAACAAAATGCACTTAGATATAAAGGAATAAAAAACTTATATCAATATGAAAATCAAACAAAAGAAAAGTGCTTAGAAACACTGATGAATTATGAAATGATATCTTTTGATATTTTTGATACATTAATTACAAGAAAAGTGATATTTCCATCAGTTGTTTTTGATATTTTAGAGACTTATGTAAATGAAAAATACAATATACAAGGATTTAAACAATTAAGAATAAATGCGGAATATAATGTAAGAGTAGAAAAAAAATTCTTAAATGATTGTAGTATAAATGAGATATATGATAATCTATCTAAAATATTAAAGTTAAGTAAAAAGGCAAAGCAAGATATAGAGAGAAAAGAAGTTGAATTAGAACTTTTATATATAACCCCTAGAAAAGATATGCTAGAAATATATAATCAATTAAAAAAGGCAAACAAAAAAATTATATTAATTAGTGACATGTATTTAACAACAGATATTGTTGAAAAAATGTTAGAAAAATGTGGTTATACTGGATGGAATGAACTTTTAATTTCTAGTGAAGTGGGGTTAAGAAAAGATAATGGACAAATATGGGATTATTATTTTGATAATTATGTCAAGAACCATTCATCTATTCACGTTGGAGATAATGAGCAATCGGATATTCAACAACTATGCGATTTAGGAAAACCATTTTATCATGTAATGCATCCATTGAAAATGTATAAATTAACATCATATTATGATTATGTTAACTTATACCAAAAACAATTGACAATAGCGGATAAGGTTGCTTTAGGTTTAATTATAAATAAGAAGATTTATAATTCACCATTCAAAAAAGTATGTTCAGATCCAATAATTGATAGCTTTTACGATTTTGGATACACAATGATTGCTCCAATAATTCTAAAATATTTTACATTCTTAGAAAAAAATATAAAAGATAAAAAATATGATAAATTATTATTTCTAGCACGAGAAGGGTATTATTTACAAAAATTGTATAAAGATTTTTGCAAAGCAAATAATATAAAAGAGCAACCCAATACATATTTCCTGACTTCTAGAAGATCTGTATCAGTTGCATGTATAAAAAATATAAATGATGCTAAAGAATTACTATCTAATGGATTTGAGGGAAATATGCGTAGTCTATTTAAAAATAGATTTGGAATCGAAGACACAACGATACCTAATAAATTTATTAAATTAGATAGTGATAAAAATGAAGTATGTGAAATATTAGAAAAAAACTTTAATAATTATTTAAAAAATTTTAAAGAAGAAACTAAAACATACAAAAAATATTGCGAAAAAAACTTTAATAACAAATCTAGGGTCGCAGTAATAGATTTAGGATATTCTGGAACAATTCAGTACTATCTAATGAAACTTAATAATATAAAAATGGATGGATATTATTTTACTTTAACTGATAATATCAAGCCAAAAAAATTAGGCGGTAATTGTTATGGTTGCTTTGATAGTCAAAAAGAACCAAACGAAAAAAATATTTATTTATTTTCTATGATATTAGAGGCATTTTTAACAGCTCCCTATAACCAACTAGTAAAATTTGATTCTAAGGGGGAACCAATATATAAGAATGGGGAATTAGATCAAGAACTATTGAAAAAGTTGGATGAAATATATGAAGGTGTTCATGATTTTATTTTTGATATGGCAGAATTAATAAAGGATAATATGGATTTGTCCAATGAATTTGTATGTAGTAATTTCTCTTCTTTAGTATTTTCAGATAATGTTTTATCAGAGAAAATAAGAAAAATATTCAAACTCGAAAATTCATATAGTTTAGATGCTACCATTAATGTTTTCGATTACTTAAATTTAGTATATAAAAAATAGTAAGATTACCAATGATATAATTTTAAAAGGAGTTTTATGGAAAAAGTAGTTTTAATTAATACTCAGGGAATGAGGGAAGTAGGACATCAATTGTATGAATCGCTAAAGAAAAAAATAGATATTGAACTGATTGAACCAGAGGAAATCAGATTTTCTAATGGTGAAGCAAAGATAATTATTAAAAAAGAATTAGAAAATAAAAGAGTTTTTGTTTTAAGCGATATAGGTAACTACAGTTGCACATATAAAATTCAAGAAAATATTAATTATATGAGTCCAGATGATCACTATATGAACATCAAAAGAATAATATCAGCTATCAAAGGAACTTGTAAAAACATAGGTGTAATAATGCCTTTATTATACTCATCTAGACAACATCGTGGTGGAAATGGTGAATCATTAGATTGTGCAATGGGACTTCAAGACCTTATGGGAATTGGAGTAGATAATATTATAACTATTGATGTTCATGATCCAGGTGTTCAAAATGCAATTCCATATAATACATTTACAAATTACCACCCAACACAAGTAATCCTAACCTCATTTTTAAATGATGTTGAATATAATCCAGAAAGGATTATAGTGATAAGTCCAGATACAGGGGCAGTAAATAGAACAAAACATTTTGCGGATTTACTGAAATGTGATTTAGGAATGTTTTATAAACGACGTGATTTAAGTAAGGTTATAAACGGAAAAAATCCAGTAGTTGCTCATGAATACATGGGTGCCGATGTTAAAGATAAAACAGTATTGGTTATTGATGATATGATAGCATCAGGAGGTTCTATATTAACAGTAATAAATGAACTTAACAGAAGAGAATGTTATAATATTTATATTGCAGTTACATTTGGTATTTTTAATGAGGGAATTGAAAAATTTCAAAGGGCGTATAAAGAAGGCAAATTTAAAAAAATGTACGTCACCAACGCAACATATATTTCTCTTAAAATTATAGAAAATGAATGGATAGAAGTTGTAGATATAACCTCATTATTAGAAGATGCAATTATGAATTTAATTATAAAGGAATAATAAAAAAATAAAATTTCTCGGTATAATATATTGAGGAGTTTTTTTATGCTTGAAGAAATTTTAAATAATACCGAAGGATTTGCCTTAGATGTTGAACAACGAAATGTAGTACTTGATGAATCTGATTCTCTACTCGTAGTAGCGGGAGCAGGTAGTGGAAAGACATTAACTATAATTGCCAAAATTAGATATTTGATTGATGTAAAGAAAATATCTCCAGAAGAAATAATATGTATTTCTTTTACCAGAGATACTGTAAGTCAATTAAAAGAAAAATTAAAAAAATATTATGATTTTGAAATACCAATTTATACTTTTCATAAATTATCATTAGAAATATTAAAAGATGAGAACTTTATAATAGCGCCCTCTAACTACTTAAACTATACAGTAGAAGAATATTTAGAAGGAATCATTGAAGGTTATCCAAAACTAATTTTTTATCTCCTTCTTTACTTTCATAAAAATCCATTTTCTAAAAAGGAATATGAAAAACTAAAAAAGAATAAAAAATTTAAAATGTTTTTTAAGGAAATAATTTCAATCATTCAAAAATTAAAATCAGAAAATATTGCGAAAGAGACGATATTATTAAAAAAAACTATTTTTTCAAAAGAAAGATTTCTTTTAAAATTTATCTATGTTCTAATGAATGAATACGAAATAGAATTAAAATCGCAAGGAATGATAGATTTTGATGATATGATCACTTTAGCGGCAAAAAAAGTAAATGAGACTGGGATGAGAAACTTAAAATATATTTTAATCGATGAATATCAAGATACTTCAAATATTAGGTTTTCTTTAATTAAATCAATGAAAGAAAAAACAAAAGCTAAATTAATGGTAGTAGGAGATGACTTTCAATCGATTTATAGATTTAGTGGATGTAAATTAGAATTGTTTTTAAATTTTACTGATTACTTTTCAAATAGTCACATTTTAAAACTTCAAAATACGTATCGAAATAGTCAGCAATTAATTGATATCGTAGGAACTTTTATTTTAAAAAATAAGAATCAACTAAATAAGAATTTAAAATCAAAGAAGGAGAATAACAATCCAATTCATATTTTATGGTACCAGGATGAAAAAACAGAGTTTGTAAAATTATTAGAGAAATTATATCAATCAAACCAAAAAAAGATAATGATTTTAGGAAGAAATAATGATGATATCAATTATA
Source organism: uncultured Caryophanales bacterium (assembly GCA_949948745.1). Classification (GTDB taxonomy): domain Bacteria; phylum Bacillota_I; class Bacilli_A; order RF39; family UBA660; genus Alloscybalousia. The sequence goes on along the minus strand of CATLHA010000007.1, from coordinate 735 downwards.
TTTTAATGAGTGAATTTGAATATTTAAAAGATAATACAATTCTATGGAAAAAATACCCAGATATGAAATTATATTATAAAACAGTACACAGATCTAAAGGGTTAGAAGAAGATAATGTAATCTTAATTCATGTGGAAAATAGTTCCAATGGTTTTCCTAATAAAAGAAAAGAATCAAAAATTATGAAAAAACTATTTCCTAATTATGACTCTTATCCATATGCAGAAGAACGTAGATTGTTTTATGTAGCACTAACTAGAACTAAAAATAATATCTACATACTATCTTCTAAAAAAAATTCCTCTCTTTTTACCTTAGAGTTACAAAAAATAATAAAACAAAAAATAAAGAGAAAGTAATTCTCTTTATTCTAAATCTAATAAATTAATTTCTTCCTCTGATAGTCCAGTAGATTTCATAATAATTTCTAAAGAAATACCATTTTTTAGAAGGTTTTTGGCTGTTTCTATTTTTGCTTTTTTCTCTCCTTGTTCAATTCCTTCTTCCAACCCTTTTTCTCTAGCTTCCTTTAATTCTGAGTTATGAAGCATCTCTAAATGTAGTTCCTTATCATATAATCCTATGATATCTTCATCTTCGCTCGCTTTTAAAGAATCCTTACGATACTCACTCATAATTTTATCCCCCTCTATTATTTTATCTAGGTCTTCTGAGTCCTCTTCATTAAATGTAAGTAATAATTTCTCAAACTCTTCCAATCTATTTTTATTATAA
>CATLHA010000006.1 GCA_949948745.1 uncultured Caryophanales bacterium | reverse complement strand
GTAAGCTTAAAATTGTTGAGATAATAAGCAACCTTACAAATTAATTATATAACACTTTATAAAAAAAGAAAAGAGTATTGAACTTTGTCAACACTCTGACTGCTAAATTAAAATTAATTTAGCAGTTTATAAATATTAAACTTTGCTTTTATCGTAACTATACTTTAAATTTTTAACCATATTTGGTTTAATTACATCATCAAAATAGTTTAATATGGTTTGTTCATCCTCTAAATTCTTATCCTTAGCTTTTCTACCAAGTAAACATTTAGATTCCCAACCTTTAGAAGAAAAGCCATTTTCAAGTAATTCTTTTATTTCTTCTTCATCATCTTCTAAATTAAGAACTGGATATAATAATTCAATACCATAAAAAGAGGCTAATTCTTTAAATTTATCAATCATAGGTTGCTGCTCTATCATAAATTTTTGACTAATTCTAGCACCCTCAGCTACATATTTGAATTTATGTTCTAAAGCATATTCAAAAACTTTCGTATACATAGCCATACGACAAGATAGACATCTAATTTCTGAAGATAAAGTACCATTTTCTAGTACATTGCCATATTGATCTTTCCAATTTTCAAAATAATCGTCAAAAAAATCAGAAATATCGATTGCGCGATTTTGATACTCAAAATGATAACCATCATATGGATTAAAAGTATTTTTAAAAGTGAGATACGGTTTATTCTGATCTAGCATATGACCATTATCAAAATGAAAAAAATATACATGATAACCAAGATTTCTAAGTCTAATTGCTGATAAAGCACTATCCTTCCCACCAGAATATAATAATAAAACATCCTTCTCTGTTCTAGAAATATAAAGAGAATTTAAAATACTCATCAGATTAGGATTAACAAATATTTCAGGACAAGAAAAATAAGTAGGAACAATTTCATCACTATCATCCCTTTTAAAAGAATTAAAATTATTGTTAATATTTAACAATTCAGAATAACTAAAAGGCCTTAACCCACCAGGCAATCTCTCCAAATTTTTTTCACATCGAACCACAGTTTCTTTATCTAAATCAACAAACAAAGTATCTAAATCATACAAAAAAACACCAGATTCTAATTCAGTTAAAAGTTCAGGAACGAAAACTTCAAATACTTCTAAACCTTCTTCATAAGTATATCCACTAGTCGCTTCATAAGAATCATTTAAAGTGCCATCACAAAGTAATGAAACAAAGATATCAATATTATAAAAATCACTAGAACTGACATAAGAAGGTATTTTTATAAAATCAATTTCAGAATACGTCTTATCACAAATAAACATATCTTTATACTTAATTATTAACTTTATATCATCCATAATAATCACCGATGTCTCTTATTTTACCATAGAATATTTCTAAATCAACAAAATAAATTGATAATAAACCTTATTCACAATTTCCATGATGATTTATGAAATATTGTTCTACATTATCAATACTTTTTTCTAATTGATCAAAATTAACAATTTTTCTTAGTTCTTGATTCATTTCTTTTGAACATTTATCACATTTAAAATATTCATTTGTTCCAAATTCAATAACATAATTTCTATCATCAATACTACAAACTGTTGTAACACTACTTTCCACATTAGGTAATTTTCCAATACTAGTAAAAAAAATAAGTGCAAGAATGTCAATTACTAAAAACACAAGAAATAATACACCAAGTACCTTTAAAATTTTAATAATCATTCCTGCCAATTTTTCTGTATTACTGACTTTTTCTACAATGATATTTTCTATTTCATTATCTAATAATTCATCAATACTTACTTGAAATATTTTAGAAAGTAACTTTAATTGTTCAGGATTAGGAAAAGTCTCTCCAAGTTCCCAGTTAGAAATAGTTTGTCTAGTTACATTAACCTTTTCGCCCAATTGTTCCTGTGAAATTCCTTGCTTCTTTCTTAATTTTAATATTTTTTCACCTAAATTCATAATTTTTCTCCTTTCACGGATAATTATAAATAAATTATAACAAAATTATCTACCAAATTGCTTTGGAACTTTGTCAAAATATTTTAACAATTCTAAAAAATAAAATCAAAAGAAAAAACTAGATATTACTATCCAGCATTTCTAAATAGACAGAAAGTTCTTCCTTCATTATATCTAATGGAGTATACTTATCAAGAGATAAAAGATGATCTAAAACATTAGTAGAAAAACCACTAATCATAGCTACATCTTGATCAAATTTTGTTACTGGTATACCATTGATACTACCCGCTACATTCCAAAAGATAATTATTGGCAATTGATAACCTTCTTGTTCAAAGGATTTTTTCCAAAAATTAAAATTCGTCCCGTTTTTAGAAGAAACTCCTTCATCGAATTCCATATCTGAAATAACAATAATATGACTAGGTAAATCAGATTGATTTAGTTGATGTTCAATAGAAGTTTTAAGTATCAAATCAAACACTTTATCAATATCAGTATTTAAAGCATTAATAGATTCCATATTATGGACTTTTTCAAATAATGTTTCCCCAGTAATTTTCTGTAATACAGGTTGTTCAGAAAATGTAATAAAATGATTTTTAAAAAATCCTTCATTACGTTCAGCAATATAAATGGCAAGACCGATAGAATTACAATATGGAATCGCATTGTAACTCATCATAGATCCTGAAGTATCAGAAACTACTAATAAATTACTCTGATTACCAAGAAAAATATTTTTTTGATTCTTCCACATCAAATCATATAGCTCTTCATCACTACCCCCAAATAATACTTGACGAATAATCTCATAAGAAAATAATCCAGTAGTATTAATTTTAGAATTCCCTTGTTTTAAAAGAAATTTATACTGTTCAAATTTCTCCTTCATATTTTTATTATAAACATTTCTATACTTAAGCATTGCCTTTGCAGGTACTTTAAAAAAATCAATTTTATCATACTCTTTAAAAGAAAGATTTCTTTCAACAATATTAATTTTATTTCTTAATTCAGATAAAACTTTTCTATATTCTTTTTCTGACATACCTAAAGAACTAATCAACTTTTTCGCTACTAGATTATTTTTTCCATGAGTACGATGAGAAGGTAACCATTTTGCAAGTAATGATGGAAATTCACTATGAAGATCTTCTTCTAATTGTTTTTGAATTAATTCTATAGTATTTTTTTCTACTGGTGTATTAAGACCAAAAAGAATATAGTCAAATCTTCCTAATTTACTAATAAAAGGAAGTATTCTTAATGCTTGTTCAGGGTGATAATTACATAAATATTGATATATTATTTGAAATAGTCTTCTTTCCCCTTTTCCATTTCTTATATCAAGAATATAAAGTAAATTAGCTAAGGCTAAATCAGCATTCTCATCATAAGCACGACAAAACATACTAATAATACTATCATAAGAATTAAATCTAGATAACATAGTAAAAACATCTAAGTTATCACTATAAGAAGTTCCATAATATTGAGCACCCTTTGTATTAGTAATAGTTTGATTTATTTTAATTCCATCTAATAAATTCATAAAAACACCTCCTAAATATAAACAAGCCACATCTTCTAATCCATATTAAATCTATTATTTGCTGTAAGTGGCTTTATCAAGACTCATAAAAATAACCTAAAATATGCTGTTAGAGTCTTTCTTTTTTTGTGTTCTCATGATACAACTTATAAAGTTTAAAAAGGTCGCTAAAAAAGAGACAAAAAATAGACTTTTTACTAAGCCTATTTTTTCCAAATTGGTACTTCTGAAGCTTTGAAATTATAAATTGGTTTAACAATTTTTATTACTTCAACTGTAGATACAATATGTTTTAAAATTTCATCGATAGATTTATATACAAAAGGTGACTCGTCTTTAGTTTCTTCAGTGACTGAAGTAGTATAAATATTTTCCATAGATTTCTTATACTCTTCTAAATGAATCATTTCCATAGCTTTCGCTCTAGACATGATTCTACCTGCTCCATGTAGTGCAGAATTATTCCAATCATCATTCCCCTTACCAATACCAATAATACATCCATCTCTCATATTAATTGGAATAATTACTTGTTCGTTCTTTTTTGCAGAAATAGCACCTTTCCTTACAATATTATCTTCAAAAGATATATAATTATGAACTGATTCAAAATAATGACTTAAATCCCATCCCATAAAATCAGAAATTCTTTTGGCTATAGTATATCGATTTAAGACTGCAAAGTCTTGACATAATTTCATATCGTGTAAATAAGAATCTCTCTCTTTTCCCTCTAAATATGCTAATTCATAAGGAATATTGTGTTTATTTTCTTCCAATTCTTCACGTAGTTTTATCAAAGCAGATTGTATTTCTTGAGCTTTTCCTAATTCTTTATAAGTAGTTAAGATTTCTTTTCTTTTTCTTTCATAATCTAACAAATTGTGATTACAAATTTGATCTGCCAAATCTTGATAATAATCTGCTACTTGTGTTCCTAGATTTCTTGATCCAGAATGAATTACTAAATATTTATCACCATCATCAGCAACATCAATCTCTATAAAATGATTACCACCACCTAAAGAACCAACAGAATTTTCTATCCATTGATAATTTTTTAATTTATCATAACAATACAATCTTGTTAAATCAAAATCAACTAACTTAGTTTCATTAACATTCATATCACTTGGAATATTTTCATGAATGAATTGATCTAATTTTTTAAAATCAATTTCTATCTTCCCTAAATTAGCACAAAACATACCGCAACCTATATCAACTCCAACAATATTTGGAATCACTTTATTTCCTAAATCACCTGTAAATCCTATAACACAACCCTTTCCAGCATGAACATCTGGCATAATTCTCACTTTACTATTTTTGAATGCATCCTGTTCTAATAACAAATTTATTTGTGAAACAGCTTTTTCATCTATATTATCTGTAAATATTTTTAAATCTTTCATATTTAATCTTCCTTTCTAAAAATAAAAAGCCTAAAACTACATTGCTTTAGACCTTTTCACATAAACAAATTATCACTATACGTAATCTATTTTTTTCGAAATACACTAAAACAACCAATAAGTATTTATTGATTTTGATTCACAAACACTGGGTTGTTTGTTGAAATATTTTAGCATGTTTCTCATTCCTTTCGTAAATTGAATATACAACTTTCTTCATTCATTGTCAATTTTTTGTTTTAAGCATTTTAATCATTATATTTTTAATAAAATATTTCCCTGCTCGTACTTTATAATACTCCTTATATCATTTAAAGGGTCGCCAAAAAAGAGACAAAAAAAATACTGTTATAAAACAGCATTTAAGTAAGTATAAAGATAGTCATTTATAACATGAATGTCATAAATATTATGTTCTAAACAAAATGAAATAATTAAATCAAATTTACTACTACTTAAAGAATAACCCGCACTATTTAACAATTTGTTAAATTGATACTTATCTAATCTCAAAGAAAAACATAATTTGATAATTACATTTCTACGAGGGATATAATTATTATTGCATCTAATTTTAGAAAATAATTTTCTATCAATATCTACTTTTTTATAAATCTCTGAATCCTTATAACCACTTTTATCTATATAAGAAAAAAGTACTTCATTAAAACTCATTGATTTATTGTGATTTAAATATTCATGTAAATTTTCTTTCATATGAACCTCCTAATAATCTTCCATTCAGAATAAATTCCGAAGTACTTAATCAAAAGTACTCATTACTTTTGATTTCATAGGATTTGTTCTGTTCATATAAAATATTTAAATCACTGAGTCATTGAGTTTTTCAACAACTCGCTAACATTATAACAAGATTTTCCATAAAAAACAATAAAAAAAAGAAGCATTTCAATCAAAAAGTGCTTCTTATAAATAACTATCTATAATAAAATTTACTTCAACTTTTTTTGAGCATCCTTAGGAATTTCATCATATTTTGCTTCTTGCCATTTATTAACTCCTGTAAATCTGACTAAGAGAGATAAATAGGCTCCTTCCCTCAATTCTCTACTTGTTTTAAACTTATACTTCTTCTTCTTTCCATTTTGATTGTAACAATCTAATTCATATTCATATTTCATATTATAAGCATCACTAGATGATAATTTCTTAATTTTTGTATTATCTACTTTTGTATAATAAAACTCTTCATAATTTTCAAAATGATGAAAAGCAACACCACAACAAGTACAAAATATAAGTACACCTAATACTATAATAAATTTGTTTTCATATTCTTCTCCTCTCAATAACATTCTACCAACTTCTATCTAATAAATCATTGGTTTAATATTACAGAATATTACATTTTGAAAAGAAAAAAGGAAACCTAGTTTCTAATTTATAAATCTTATTTTATTTACAAACATTTAGTAAGTGATAAAAATTCCTCTTGATCTATCTCATGTACAATACCATCTTTTTGTCTTGAAAAATCATAAACAGGTAATTTGGTATCTAAAGACTGCATTACTTCTAACATATTGCGAAATCTCTTTAATAAAAATAATCCATCATCTCTAGCCCAATCATATACCATACACTCTATACCAATAAATTTATCTGGTGATATCTTAGAATAAACATGATATTCATCTACCCAATCTGAATAACGAAAAGGAAGAGAAGTTAATCGCAGATGATAATATAAAGGATTATTTTTACATTTTATTGTCTCAACATTATCTAATATTACTAAAGGATATGTTGATTTATAGGATTGAAATGCACTACATGGATGATTAATAATATCCTTCGATATACTAATATAATGTTTTCCATTTAATCCAAAATCTGAAGTAGGAAAATCCAAATACTTTTTAGCTAGTATTCCATCTCTCATTATTTTAGTAATATTACCAAAATCAAAACCATGATAAAACCAATTTAGATTTTTCACAATGCATTTTGTTTCTACTTTTTCTATTTCTTTTAAATCAATTTTTTCCATAGTATTTTCCTCGCCACTTATTATAACAAAAAGTATCAAAAAGGCAAGAAAAAAACTACCAAGATGATTACTCATTCTGATAGTTCCTATTATTAAGGGCATTCTTATATTTATCTAAATATTTATTTCTATCTTTTGAATTATATTGCATTATAAATCTTGGATGTTCTAAAGCAATAATCTTATCAAAAAAATGATATTGTTCATTAATCTTAGTTAAAAATTTAAAATTTTCTCCACTACCAATACAAAAACATACTGATGTATCAATCCCAAAAGAAATTTGTTTTTCTAAAGATTCAACAATAAAGTTATATAATGCATTCTCCAATTTTTTATTTTCATAATAATTGGAATTCACTTCATTTCCTTTTGAATTAATATTTACTATCCCAAGTGGACATACAAAATTCATAAAGAAATCACTATAAAATTTCTTACAACCACCATAATTTTCCATAACATCATATAAAAAGTTAGAAGAGGACTTATTGATATAAAAATTATCAATCATAATACCAGTTTCCTTATATAAGTGATTTGCATCTTCAAATGGGATTCCTGTTATTGCTGTACCTCTCCTCGCAGGTGAACTGCCAAGTATTAAATATCTTTTATTATTATCATTATAATATTTCTTATAAAACATAGTTGTAATCTCTTTTATCTGTTCTTTATTTTTATCGTTAAATGGATTACTGATACTATAATTATCAAATAATTCTAAAGATGTATTAGATAACCACCCATTAAATTCAAGTACACAATCTGAAAATTTTTTCTGAATTTTCATCCTATTCACCCCTTTATTTAAAACTTTCTAAAAAGTTCTATACTATATAACAATTTATTTTCAATAGATACATATCACTTCCATAATAAAAAGTTTCTATTTTTTAATAACAAAAAAAGAACTTCTCGAATCCATCAAGTAACTATTAATTTTTGACTTACTTAATTTTAATACCTATATTTGCTTTTTATTTCGTATACAGGTTAAATATAGCTCCGTAAAAATTTTAAGATGAATAATATTTTTTATTTTTGATAATTTTGTATATGTTAACTATTTTTCTAAATTATTGATTATTTAATAACCTTTTTATTGTTTTCTTTCAATATCAATTTTATCTTTAAGATATTGTGCAAAGTAATCATAGTACTTATCTTGTAATTCTTTAATTTTCCAATCAAAACCTGTAATAGTTCCACGACAGTTTTCTGACCCACAAGTACATTTAAAAGAATAATCCTCATTATCTATAAAAGCATAATCAACTGTTAGTTCCTCATCTTTTTCTATATCTCTCATTGCAATAAATATAATATCACCATGCAATCCAACATTGGGATTACAAGAATGATTTTGATATAATTTTATTGATCCTTCTTCATTTATATTAGTGGCTCCCAAAAAATAGTCATCACTTAATGGAAAATAGCTATTAATCGTTCCTGAAGAAAATATCTCATTTCTAGTTAATATATGCCCTCCTTTAATAAAAACTATTTCTCCTTTATTTATATGTTCTTTAGCAAATATACCCTTTCCATTTAATGAATTTTCTCTTGTCTCAACCTTGTTTGATAATCATGATTTAATCATAATTATTACCTTTCTTTCTACAATACTCTTATTTTATAATCTAATACTTTGTTTTTTTATCACTTTGAATATCACATTTAACAATGCCTTTTATTCCATATAACAAATTTTTTTTCATAGTTTTTAAATTTCTTACAAAGAAACCCTTAATATTTGAAAATGTTATTTTATGTTCTATTGCTAATTCATCAATAAATTTATTACTTCAATTTGCACTATCATTAATAGTTTTTCCGATAGAATAATATAATTTTAATAAATTCATATTAGCATTTCTTAAACTTTTCCACAGTCTTTTTTAAATAATTTAATTCATAATAACAAAAAGTGAGCCAGCTTTCGCTGACTCTTCAGGGGGTTTTGGTTGAATCGCTCTCACACTTAGTCCGTAAGAGCACCATTACGTGAAGTGAATACTTCACGTATCTTAATAATAATATAAAAGACAATCGAAGTCAACAAATTCTAAAAAAAAGAAAAGAGAACTTTACAGCTCTCTAATCAGATGTATGATTAATAGACTCAATTAAATTGACTTTGAGTGGATCTTCCTCATTCGTAGTATCTTTCAAATATTCTAATGAATCTTTTTTTGCTTGCATCAAAATTTTAAAATCTTGTTTCAAACTAGCAATCTTGAAACACATATCACCGCTTTGTTTTGTTCCGAACAAATCACCATGACCACGAAGTTTAAAATCTTCTTCACTAATTTCAAAACCATCTGTAGTATCTTTCATAATTTCAAGTCTTTTGGCATCACTATTACTAATCAACACACATTTACTTTGGATATTTCCACGTCCTACTCTACCACGTAATTGATGAAGTGTAGATAAACCAAAACGATGTGCATCAAAAATAACCATCATACTAGCATTGGGTACATCAACACCAACTTCTATAACAGTTGTGCTAATCAAGATTTGAATATTATTTTGTTTAAACTCCTGCATAATTAAATCTTTCGCACCACTTGCCATTTTTCCATGAACAATATCAATTTTATATCTACTTCCAAAAGCCAAGTTCATTTTATCACGAAGAGCTAAAACCGTAGTCATATCAGAATTCTCTGTTTCTTCAATTAAAGGAGCAATAACATACACTTGATGTTTTTGTTTTAATTCTTCATTCATCATCTCTAAAACATCTCGAATTTCTTCCTCTTTTTTAAGAAATGTCTGAATTGGAATTCTTCCCTTTGGCATCTGCTTAATAATAGATACATCCATATCTCCATAAATAGTTAATGCATAAGTTCTAGGAATTGGAGTAGCACTCATATATAAAACATCGGGCATAAAACCTTTACCTGTTAAAAGAGCTCTTTGATTGACTCCAAAACGATGCTGTTCATCTGTTACAACTAATCCTAAATTCTTATAATGAACATCTTCCTGAATCAAAGCATGAGTACCAATAATAATATCTATTTCACCAGAAGCTAACTTTTCATAAATCTCTTGTTTTTCCTTTTTTGTCTGAGATCCTTTCAATAGTTCAATAGAAATAGGAGAAGAGATATTCCTAAAAAGCTCTACCACATTATTATAATGTTGTGTCGCTAAAATTTCAGTAGGTGCCATTAAAGCACTTTGATACCCACTAACATAATTTAAATACATAGCGATAATAGATACAATAGTCTTTCCACTACCAACATCGCCTTGTAATAAACGATTCATTCTAGGTCTTCCTGTTAAATCATCATAAATTTCCCAAATTGCTTTTTGTTGATCTTCCGTAAGTTCAAAAGGAAGTTTAGTAAAAATATCTTCCACAACACTTCGATCAATCTCACGATCAATTCCAGTTTTTTCCTTCTTATGGCATTCTTTTAAATAATTAATTTTAAACATAAAAGAAAATAACTCTTCATATTTTAAACGAATTTGTGCTTCCTTTAACTTTTCCATATTTGGTGGATTATGCACAATATTTAAAGCTGTTTTCTTATTTGAAAATTGATATTTTTCTTGATAATAAGAAGGAATATAATCACTGATTTCTTTTCCATTCATTAATAAAGCTGTATTAATATAAGTAGAAACATTCTTGTTCGTTAAGCCACTTGTACAATGATACACAGATTCAATTCTTTCTTGATTATTTAAAGAACCAAACTTAATATCAGAAGCTGTAATAATATTTTTTTGCTTATCAAATTTGCCAATAACAATAACATTGGTCCCAATTGTCAAATTTGCTTTCATAAAAGCTCTATTAAAAATAGAGATACCTACAATTCCTGATGCTGTTACTAATCTAAAATTTAGTTTATTTAAACCAGCCTTAAACCTTAATAAAATAGGGACACTCTCTACCTTACCATCAATAATTACCTTCTCATCAGGTAAAGCTTCCTGTAAATTACTTCTTTTTAAAACATCATAACGAAAGGGATAATGCGTTACCAAATCATCTAACGTATAAATACCAATCTTATTTAATAATTGAAGTGATTTAGGACCTACACCTTTAACTTTACTAACATCCATTAAATCCCACTCCATTTCTTAGCATATTATAGCACAATTTCACCTTTTTAGAAAGAAAAAAATATATTTATGCTTTTCTATATTTTTTATTTATATAACCTACTACTAGACATAAATTTTTTTCTTTTGGGATTCACCAGTTGTGGCTTTCCCAATACCATCTAGATAACACCTTCTTTGACTAATAAGAGAAATTGGTTTTCCATTTTCATAAGACCATCTATTATCAAAATAGTAAGTTCCTATTTTAAATGAATCTTCCTTCAAAATTGATTTCCAAAATCCATATCTAATATAAGATAAATCAATAGGAGGAAAAAATAAATCAATTTGAAACCTCTCTTTGATTTGTTGTTCATAATTTTCCCATTGATTTAAATCCATAGACATAGAAAACTGTTCTAAATCATCAATCCATTCAGTTTTTAAAGGAAAGAACTTATTTCGTAATTCTTCTTGCAATTTTATAAGGGTTTGTAAACTGATAGTATTAACATCTATTTTTTCTTGTTCTAAATTACATGCCATTGCCATAGCAAGCTCGGAAAATAAAGCTACTTCATTATTATCAGGATTCCTCTGTTCTGTTTGTTTAAAGTATACGATATATTTTTCAAAAATTGTCTGATATACCTTTCGATTAATTTCAACAATCTCTGGAACTTTTACTCGATAAGAATCAGCCAATCTTAAATCTTGAATATGAAAAGCAAGAAGCGTTTTTGATTGTTGATATCTTCTTTCTAAAAATAAAGGACTTCCAAATCTATTTTGTATAACCATACTAAAGTCTGAATTATATAATTTTTTTAACGAGCGAGGATTAATTTCTACATATCTTTCATAGCAATCAGCTGGTAATATACAATTAAAAATAGAATTTTCATAACCTAAAGTTGACTTTCCATAAAATTGTGGATAAAAATCTGGATTATTTATATATTCTTCTAACTTACTATCATAAAATACACTACTATCAGATGTTTCTTGAACAAGATTCTCTATTAATTTCTTTTTAAATTCACTATTTAGTGTACCGATTTGTTTCATACCATTTTGAAATTGTAAATCATAATCTAATATATATGGAAAGCAATCTAACTTTCTATCAATTATAGATAATAATTGATCACGTTGTGCCATTTTTCTTTCTATTATTTCAACATAATTTAAATAAGCCACATTAATTTCATGTAATTTATTGGTGATTATTTCTTTATCAATATAAGCATCATTAAAATAAGATTTATTTACTACCCTTTGAAAAAAGCTCTCTGCTTCTACTATTAATTTATCTAATTTAAGAAGTGCCGAATTTAGCTTTTCTCGTAAAAACAAATTATCATTTTCCAATTTCTTTTCTGATACTTTTGTATCCTGTTTAACCTTACTTAATTGTTTAAATAAAATATCTTCTAGTTGAATGTTAATCAATACAATAATTTTGCGATATTCACCTAATAAATCTGAAAAATTACAATCAAATGCTAACTCATGAATTGTCTCTTTACGTTCTTCCCACTTACTATCATATAAAGAACTTAAAAATTCGTATTGATAAGAACAGTCCTTTTTAAATTTACTATCTCTGAATTCAGAATAAAGATTATCAATCATCTTTATACTAATTCTATCTATCTTTTCTAACAATTCATAAGTATATTCATTTGTACTACATAAACTTTCAATTGTCTCTAACATTTCTGTAACTGCATTGGTAATGATAGGAAATATGCTATCTCCCTTTACAGAACTTTTACTTAAATCTCTTTTTAACACTTGCGAATTATGATGAATTATTTGCTCTAACTCATTCTTTTCTGCTAGAGTACATAATGTAACATATGATTTCTCAGGAATCACTGTCTTTAACCATTTTTTCATATAAGATTTAGTTAAATTTTCTGTATTTGGTATTTCAAAATTAACCATAAAAAAATGCATAATATAACATCTTTCAATATCTCCATCATCCACTGAAGAAAAAAAATCACTTCCCATATTCATATTTTGATGATAATTAGTATCTAATCTTCCTAATAAATATCGATATGCTTCTGAAATTTCTTTGAATTCTTCTTCTTTTTCTTTTCTTTCCTCCAATGGAAGAGAAACTAACATATCAGGATGATATGATTTTGCTAAAGTACGATATGCCTTTTTTAGTTTTCCTTCATTATAATCCTCATCTAACCCTAATTTTTGTAAGGATTTAAAAAATTGATCCATAAAAATTCCCCTCTAAAATTTGAAGCATATTTTAACATTTTTTTCCTATCCTGTCAATGGTCTCTAATATCTCTTCCTAGATATATTCCCCATCCTTAGTGATTTAAAATAATAGAATTTTTAAAATCTATATAAAGATTAAAAAACAACCAACAAAACAATAAATATACATTTAAACATCAAATAACCTAGGATAAACAAATAATGAGGAAGAGAAACAAAATTTTTAGAAAAAAAATTCAGAAAAAAGGTTGACAAAAGAACCTTTTTCGATTAGTATAAGACTCACCAATTCGGAATTGGCGAATTGGTCGCTAGTATCACACTAGCCAACCCCTTTTTATTCTTTTTATGAGGCCGTCCTGCAGGGGGTACGGTCTCAATTTTTTATTTTTTTAAACAATTAGGTGATTTTATGAGTAATCAAAAAACAATAAAGATATATGTATCAGCAACTAAAAAAATAGATAGAATTCTACCATCAAATTACGAAATAGTGCAAGCAGGTAGTGCGAATAGTAATGTTGACTTTTCCTATAGGAAAGACAACATAGGAGAAAATATTTCTTATAAAAATAAATCTTACTGTGAATTAACTGTCCTATATTGGATGTGGAAGAATAGTACTTATGATATTGAAGGATTAACGCACCATAGAAGATTCTTCTTTAACAAAGGTATAATTCCACAGATTTTAAAAATAAAAGAGATAACAAGAATTTTAAAAAAGAAAGAGCTTATTATCCCAAAACCAATCTCAGTAGGAAAAAGTGTAGAATCTCAATATAAAAGTGCACATATTGAAACAGATTATGATTTATGTAGAGAAATAATCAAAAAAAATTATCCTGAATTTTTGCTAGCTTTTGATAAAAATTCTAAGGTAGATTTTCTTCACCCATACAATATGTTAATTACTAGAAAAGAAATTTTAAATGACTATTGTTCCTTTTTATTTCCACTTCTAGAAGAAGTAGAAAGACAAATTGATATATCAAAAAGAGATAACTATCAACAAAGAGTTTTCGGCTTCTTAGCAGAAAGATTATTTCAAACATGGTTAATAAAATATAGTAATTTAAATACAATGGAACTGCCTGTATATAATATAGAAGAACCATTCCAAAAACAAAAAGAGATGTTTAAATAACATTTCTTTTTTCATTGATTATATTATTCCTTATTAGAATTTTTCAAGGATTGTTCTTCTAAAGATTCGTAATAATGATATCTCTCTTCTGCATTAATTTTGTTTTGTTCCAAAAGCTCACGATAGCGTTCTGGATTAATTTTCTTTAGCATACGATAACGATCTTCCCCCGCTACAAATTCAAAATAACGGCTAAAATCAGGTTTTGCATCCAATTTAAATATTCCTGTTTCGGGGTGATAATGGAATAATGGATAATATCCAGTCTGTACTGCCTTTTTCTCTTCATCAATCGTAGATTCCATTCCTGTTAAAATACCTTGTGCAATACAAGGAGCATAGGCAAAAACAATTGATGGACCATCATACTTCTCCGCTTCATTTAATACAGTAATCGCCTGCTGCATATTTCCGCCCAAAGAAATACTTCCAACATAAACATGTGGATATGTCAAAGCAATTCTAGCCAAGTCTTTTTTAGCAACTTCTTTTCCTTTTGAAGTAAACTTCGCAACACTTCCAATTTTAGATGATTTAGAAGATTGACCACCAGTATTAGAATAAACTTCCGTATCAAGAACTAAAATATTAATATTTTCACGACTTGCTAAAACATGGTCGATACCACTAAATCCAATGTCATAAGCCCATCCATCTCCTCCAACACACCAAATAGACTTTTTCAAAATAGAATCCTTTAATTCTTTTAATTCCTCAATTGGAGAAGAATCAATAATATCATATAATGATTTTGAATTTTCATAATTAAAATCATCTAAATAAGAAGTATAAACTTCAATTTCATCATCAGAAAGTTTTGAAATATTTTCTTCAATTAACGAAACAATTTTTGATTTCACAGCTTTATCAGCGATTGCCATACCATATCCAAACTCGGCATTATCTTCAAATAAAGAATTGGCCCAAGGAACAGAATAGGCTGTTGTAGGTAAAGATGCACTATAAATAGAAGAACATCCTGTAGCATTTGCAATCATTAACTCTTCACCAAATAATTGTGTTAATAAGCGAAGATATGGAGTTTCACCACATCCAGCACAAGCACCAGAAAATTCAAATCTAGGTCGTGCAAACTGACTACCCTTGATTGTAGTAAGTGGTAATACTTTCTTTTCACTAACATGGTTAAACAAATACTGATAAGCTTCTCCTTTTGTCTTCTTAAGCTCAGTAATATCTTCCATAACAAGTGCTTTCTTTCCCTTTTTTCCCGGACAAATATTAACACATAATTTACAACCAGTACAATCTGGTAAAGAAATACCTATCGCATATTTATAATTATATCCTTTAATATTGGCATCCATTAATTCTTCCTTTAAAGACTCTGGAGCATTTTCTACTTCCTCTTCATCTAATAAGAATGGTCGAATGACCGCATGTGGACAAACAAAAGAACACATATTACACTGAATACAATTTTCCTTTATATGAAGTGGGCCATGATCAGAAATACTACGTTTCTCTAGTCTTGATAACCCTGGAGTATAAGTACCATCAGCAAATTTCTCAAAATCACTTACTTTCAATGAATCTCCCCTACCAGAAGAAATAATTTCAAAAATAGAATAATCAAAATCTTTTTGTTCTTCTGAAGTGATATCCTCATCTAATGTAACCTCTACTAAATTAGAAACTGCTTGATCTAAAGCTTCTAAATTTTTAGATACAATATCTCCTCCTTTATTAGAAAATTTCTTTTCAATAGACTTCTTAATATTCTTAACCGCAAAATCAAAATCAATAATTCTTCCTACTTTAAATAAAATCGTTTCCATAATTGCACTAATTTTATTTTTTAATCCAACAGATTCTGCAATTTGAAGTGCATCAATAATATAAAATTTAATATTTTTTTCAACTAATATTTTTTTATCATGACTAGACAAGATAGAAGCCACTTCTTCTTTAGGTTTTGAAGTAACTAGTACAAAAGTACCATTTTTACGAATTCCATCTAACATTCGGAACTTAGATAAATAAGATTCTTTTGTACACATAACCAAACTAGGATATTCTACATAATAAGTACTTCGAATGGGCTCTTTAGAAAAACGTAAATGTGATTTTGTAACCCCACCACTTTTCTTAGAATCATATTGAAAATATCCTTGAACATAAGCATTACTTGAACTACCAGTAATTTTCATTAAATCTTTACAAGCACTAACCATCCCATCAGAACCATATCCATAAATTAAAAATTCAGCGCTCACTCCATTAACTCGAATATCCTTAGGTGGAATACTACGATTAGTAACATCATCTAAAATACCAATAGTAAAGTTATGAAAGTTGTCTTTACTATTCAAAAAGTCATAGACACCTGCAATATCCTGAGGTGTTGTATTTTTACTAGATAAACCATATCTTCCACCAATAACTTCAATATTTCTAGAAGCTTGATTCAAAACACCAACAACATCTAAATATAATGGTTCCCCTGCACTACCAGATTCTTTTGTACGATCTAATACTGCAATTTTTTTCACTGATTCTGGGAGAACATCTACAAAATATTTCATAGAAAATGGGCGATAAAGATGAACTTCAATTAATCCAACTCTTTCTCCTTCTTCTATAAGTGCATCAATCGTTTCTTTAATTGTTTCACAAACTGACCCCATCGCAACAATCACACGATCAGCATTTTCATCGCCATAGTAATTGAATGGATGATAATCTTCACCTGTAATTTGATTAATCTCCTGCATATAAGAATTGACAATATCTGGTAAAGAGTCATAATACTTATTACGAACTTCTACAGATTGAAAATAAATATCATCATTCTGAGTAGTTCCACGAGTCACAGGATGATTTGGATTCAAGCTACGCTTTCTAAATTCGTCTAATGCTTTATAATCAATTAAATCTTTTAGTTTATCTGTATCAATTACACGAATCTTTTGTAATTCATGACTTGTACGAAAGCCATCAAAAAAGTGAAGAAAAGGAACTCTTCCTTTAATCGCAGACAAATGGGCAACTGCAGTTAAATCCATAATCTGTTGAACAGAACTAGTAGCAAGCATGGCAAAACCAGTCATTCTAGTTGCATAGATATCCTGATGATCTCCTAAAATAGACAATGCATGACTTGCTAAACTTCTTGCAGCCACATGAATAACAGCGGGTAGTAACTCACCTGCAATTTTATACATATTAGGAATCATTAGTAGAAGTCCCTGACTTGCTGTATAGGTTGTTGTTAAACATCCAGCCTGCAAAGAACCATGAACCATTCCAGCAGCACCTGCTTCTGACTGCATCTCTACTACTTTAACTGGACTACCAAAATAATTAACTCTTCCCTCTCCACTCCAAGTATCAGTCAATTCAGCCATAGGAGATGCAGGGGTAATTGGGTAAATTCCAGCTACTTCAGTAAATTGATAAGAAACTGTAGCACATGCCTCATTTCCATCCATAATTTTATATGTCATAATATCACTATCCTCTAAATCCATTATATCCTAGTTAACATCAAAAAAAAAGAAAAAGGATACCCTTTTTCTAAATAAATTTCGACTAATCTGTTACAATCCATGCTGTTGGAATATTTCTAAGCCCATTATCTCCCCCAGCCGTTGGATGATTAATAATTTCATCATTGATAACTAAGCCACTAGAAGAACCACCATCCATATTAGCAGCATTGACAGCTCCATAACGTTGCATAATTTCAGTTAACTCAACCATTCCACAACCAACACTTCCACCGTGTCCACGTCCATCAATAACTAAGAATAATACAATACCATCTGCTCTTTGTCCAATGGCAGTACGAGGAGCAATACCCCAACCACCGTCACCTTTAACAAAAGATGCCTTTCCATTAACAATTAAGAATGGACCAAATTCAATAGCATCACGTAAATGATACTTATTAATTGCTGAGTATTTATCGGTACGGGCAAGTACTAAAACATTGTCCTCATTGAAACCAACGAATCCTCCACCTACTCTAGCGTCTTCATAATCCCAAACAACTTTACCATCCTTAATAACAGTACCGTGTGGAATTGCACCATTACTATTCCAATCTGGATCAAAGAAACCACTAGCATTCATCGCAATACGTGCATTCGTATTTCTAGCAATAACACGAACAGATTGTCCTGTTGTTCCAAGCCTTGTAGTTGTTCCAATCTTAACATTTTCTGGTTTATAAATGGCCACTAAATAACCTTTATAACTAAGTTCATTAATACGAATTACTTTATATAAATCATTACCATCTTCTTTTTCAAGAATATCTTTTTCATATTTAGAACTATATTTTTTATCATTATTATCATCATCAATCTTAATCAAATCTGGATTAGTATCTTCATCAATTTCAATCACATGATTATTTGCTAAAACTTCATTAATTGTATCCTCATCAAAGAAAATTTGTGCTAAATATTGATGTGACATGGTAGTCATTGCAGTCGTAATTAATCTCTCACGTACCCAAGACCAAGGACCATATAAAATAAAAGCAGATACAGAAAGTCCCATAACTCCAAGTGAAAAAAGAAGCAAAAAAACTCTTTTTACTTGTATACTAACTTTCATTTTTTTCTTTACTTTTTTTGTACTCTCTTCCATAGCATTCTCCTCTATTTATCTTTTCCAATATATTCGCCATCATCATTAATATCTACATAATGATACACATTTTCATCTAATCTATATTGTGGATAAAGAGTCTTATTTCCTTTATAGTCTTCATAATATTCATTCATAAATTCATTAAATTCTTCCACGTCTTTTACAAAATAATTCATAACTGTCTCATAATTAATCATATAAGATTGACAATTAGTCATCACAGCTTTATCAGGATAAGTCTTATCAATACAAAGTTTACTTAAATCCTTTGCTTTTTCTATTACAGCATCTACTACTTTTTGATATTTATCAAATGATTTCATCCATTCTTCATAATCTTCTTCTACAGATTCTACAAATAAATCTTCAACTACAATATTCTGATATTCTTTTCTAGCATCCAAAAACTTATCTGCCTCTTCTTTAAATTTTTTATATTTATCCACAACATTATTTTGTGCATCTTCTATTTCTTTTTTCTCTTTATTCATCTTGGTAACTATAGTATATGTACCACCAGCAACAAGAAGAACAATACCAATAATCACAAGAAATACTGCTATTTTTTTATTTTTACCCATATCTATTCTCCTAACTATCAAAAATTATAGCAAAAAAAAAGAAAGAAGTAAAGTAGAAAGCATCTTGAAGAAAACCATCAAAATTACTAGTTTTTACAATTAAAATAAAGAAATTTACGTAAACATTTTCTTATTTTTTGTAAAAAAATGACAAAACTTTACAAAATTGATACAAGATATAAGTGCTTCGATTCATCGCAGTAGTCTTTCCTAAAGCCTTTCCACCAATTGTAAAAGCTGCGATTATAGCAGTAATGAATAAGGTTGTAATAAACAGATTAAGGTGAAATGCATTTGATAAAATATTAGCCAAAGCAACTCCAGCAGAACCACTAATAATTCCACAAATATCTCCTATAACATCATTACAAAAACTAGAAGTTCTAGATGCATTATGAATTAGTTTTACTGCTAAACTAGCACCTTTTATTCTTTTCGTTGCCATAGAGTTAAACGTTTTTATATCAGCAACTGTAACACTAATTCCAATCATATCAAAAATAATACCAATTCCTATAAATAAAATAATAATGAATGTAGCTACAATACTGCTTGCATTAGGAATTGTTAACTCCGATACAAAGGAAAACAACAATGAAATAAAGAATGCCAAAATAGTAACTGTAATAATCCATGAATAATCATTTAATTTTTCTGGAAAACTTTTTCTCTTCTTTGCCTTTTTAGAATATTTTTCTTTATATTTTTTTATTTTCATAAACAAAACCTCAATAAAAAAAGAAATGGTCATCAATATAGTAAACTTTGTATCTTAGGTCAAGTTGGATTTCCCTACTTCCTACTTACCGTTACCAGTAAGCGGTTCCCCTTGAAAGAAAGCAATAGATTGTCACCAATTCTATGACTTGATTGCCACTTAGTATACACTGCAATCCTATATCGATTACACCCTAGGAGTTTTCCTCGAACGACCATAAATATTACTATACTTTTTTGCAACTGATGTTTCAAGTAGCAATACTTATCTTTAGATGTACACCTAAGGATAAGCTGTCTCTATCCCCAACAATCACTCAAGTCAAGCTACGCTATTCATAGCTATTCGCCACAAAATAGGTTCTAGCCTAAGTCGTAAAATCTTTTCGATTCCACAAGTATAGGTCTCCACGAATTTATGGGTCGGGTCCATATGCCATTATGGGCGCCCATAGATTCTTCCCTTCCAGCACCCACCCAATACTGGGCGTACTAAGCAAGCACCAAAAGTTTCACAGATATGCTCTTTAACGATATTTTACCCTCGTCCTCATAATAATTGCAATCGACTAGAATAATGCACCACTTCTTATTTATCATTATAATATATTCATAATTGTTTTTCAATATTAGAATTTTAAAAGAAAAATCACCCAAATAAGGATGATTTATAATCTATATAATATCAATTGGGTCATAACGTTCTTGTAATAATTTAAATAGTTTTTCATGTTCTTCTGTATATGGAACATAACTAGAATCCCCACTCTTAAAAATAGTCTCTAAATATTGATAATAGACATATTTAATATCCGTTAATTCTTCCACTTGCAATTTTGTATGGTCAACATCTAAATTACAATGTAAAAGATAGACATCATCTATTACACGTAAGAAATGGTCCTTATATGGTTGTTCTCTACGAATGGAAAATAAATACTCTAAATCTCCCTCGGTCGCATCAACATTTAATTCCTCTTTCAATTCACGGATACCAGCTTCCAAACTAGACTCGCCAGTTAACACATGACCAGCCGAAGAAATGGCCCACAAATTCGCAAAAGTTTTCTTATATGGATTTCTCTTTTGAACCAATAACTCTTGATTATCGTTAATAATCCAAATATGAACAGACTTATGCCAATACCCATTTTGATAAATCTCTGCTTTAGTTGCAGATTTTCCAGTACTAGTACCATCTTCATTTAAAATATCAATTAATTCATCCATTACATCGCTCATGCTATCACCTACTATAACATAGTATCATATTAAAAATGCTTTGAATATGTCTAATTATATCAATTGACAAGATATCGACACAATTAGACAAAATATTTTACAGTTATTTTGAAAATCTTAATAAAAGTCGACAATCAATATTAGAATCAATTCTTTTAGAAAAGTCACTACCTAAAGAGGGTTCTCCAATAATTGTCCCATAATGAATTGGTATTACTACTTTAGGTTTCATTTCATTTACAAGAATAACTGCCTCTTCCATTGTCATAGTAAATTTTCCACCTATTGGAATAAATAGATAATCTGGATGAATTTCTTTCATAAAATCTAAGCTATCTGTATCTCCCATAAAATAATAAGTTTGATCTTCGATGATTAAAATATACCCAACCCATTCATATTCTTTTAAATGATATTGTTTATCTAAATTATATGCAGGAGTTGTCTTAACAGGAATTCCTAAAACATTAAATTCTTCCTCTGGTTTTACAAGTATAATATGACTAGAGTCAAAAATTTGTGATAATTTTCCATAAGTATCGCCAACACTCACAATAACTGTATTTTTATTTCTACATTTTTCTATATCTTCTAAACTAAAATGATCATAATGAGAATGTGTAATAAAAATAATATCTGCATCGTGTAATTCCTCTTCTAAATGAAAGGGGTCAATATAAATATTTTTATGAAAAGATAGACGAACACTACTTTGTTCATTGATAGTTATCATATTCTAACACCTCTATACTAATTATACCAAAAAAAGAAACAGATTTAAAATAAAACTGTTTCTATAAAATTTGTATCTTATATAATTTAAGAAATGCTATATAAAGAAATCATTCTTTTTAACTCACGTTCACACAAAATTTTTCCTTCACTAACAACCTTACCATCAATTACTAATGCTGGAATATTTTGAATACGATATCTTTTCTTAAAATTATCATCATTCATCTCTACAATATTAATTTTGAATTCACTGTTCTTTTTTACGCGATCTAATTCTTTTTTTAACTTCATTCCGTTACTACAATTAGAACCTATTAGTTTAATTTCGATATTTCCACCTCCTCCTATTTATAATTATATAAAAATAATATGGGAGAATTGTAGAAAAAATACCGTAAATAATGAAAATATAATTTACCTAAATAAATCAATTACAAAGTAATAAATAGATAGAATAACTTCTGAAATATATCTAGACCCTTTTAAACAAAATTTTTCAAAAGAATTGGCATGTTGATAATTAACGTGAAAGTAGTATTGGCTTTTCTTTTGTGCTTTATATTTTTTGATTTTCTTCATACTTTTATCGATTGTCACAGAATGATTATGCGCAATTAGTGTCTGATTATTGACATAACAAGAAAGCCCAATCTCTTCTAGTTTTTTTGATAGAATATTTTCTTCATAATATAAGAAAACATTTTCGTCAAGAAAACCTATTTGTTCTAAAACCTTAGAAGAAATACAAAAGAAGCACCCTGAAATAACATCTACCTGAGAAATATCTCCACTATAGTATGTAGGAGAATACATCATTTTTTTATTTCTAATAAAACGATGAAGATATGGAAGATTAAGTACGGAATCTAATAATGGAGAGGGATTCTTCCATCCACGATTTAAGTTTCCATGCTCTAAAATTGTAGGACCAACAGCTCCCACTTTTTCATTTCTTAAAACTGATAGAAGTTCCTTAATATCTTTTTCTTTTGTGATTAAAACGTCTGGGTTGGATACGACAATATTACATTCTCCAAGTTCTTGAATTAGATACTTACTACCAAAATTAATTGCGGCTGAATATCCTAAATTATCTTTCATTTCTAAAACAGAGAAATTAGAAATCTTCAATTTTTTTAGTTTTTTCAAGGAATCATCAGTAGAACGATTATCTACAACTACAACCATATCAAAAACTCGAAATGAACGTATATTATCTAATAACTTCTTCGTTGATGAATAATCATTATAATTGACAATTAACATTCCTGTTTTCATAAAAACCTCCAACTCTTATCATTTTCTTTATTTTAACCTTTGTTCTTTTGCTCCCCTTTTCATTGTAGAAAAGCAACCAAAATAAATAGTCACTGCTGGATAAAATAACACATGTCCACTAGTACAAGAAATAAGAATCAATAATATAGAAGAAATAAGTGCTTCAATATTCATAGACTGAAATCCCATTCTAAATATAAAAATAAACATAAAAAGTGATACTCCTATCATACCATATCGAAACAATAAGTCAAAAATATCAATTTCTACCATCTTTACTTCATATTCTCCTATTCCAATCCCTAAAAGTTTCTTGGAAATATTCTGTTCTTTATAAAACTCAAAATTTTCTTCTAAAAATGTCAAACGATCATTAAATACTACTCGATTTAAAAATTCATAAGAAAACACACGATCGGCATGAAAAAAGTTCTGTTGAATTTTCATATTTTGATAGGTCCTAGTCTTAGTAAATAAAAAACCACCACCTATTAAGAAAACAAGACTGATAATACAAATAAGTACTTTAACCTGAACCTTTTGATTAAAAAACATTTTTTTTCTATCCAAATATATAAAATAAAGCAATGTAAATAAAATTCCACCCAATAATACCTTAGTACCGATGAGTAAGCTAGTAATAAGACTAAATAATATTAGAATACTCAAACGAATATAATTTTTGTTTTTCTTAAGAAAAGTTCCTACTAAAAACAATAAAGATACAACAATCGCACTAAATTCATTGATAGAAGAAAACAATCCCTTAAAACCACTTTTTCCATCTGTTTCTAAATAAGCATTACTACCAACACCTGTAACATAGGAAAGTAAAAATATAGATAAATACATAAATAAAACTATTTCAAGCGTTTTCATCTTATCAGAATCCCAAGTATAATTCTTAAAATAAAGAAGTACAATTGGTAAATAAATAAGTTTTAAGATAGAAGAAAGACACACAACAAATCCTTGTTTTAATATAAAATAAGAAAATCCAAATAGGAAAGCACTAACAAGGAGAACAAGTCCAAGTTCTAAATAACTTTCTTTTTTTCTTAATAATAAAAGGATAAGAAAACCTAAAAATAAGGTCCTAACAATAATACTAACAGAAAACTTCCCACCTACTTCTAAAAAACTCATTACATCAAGAATAGGTCCAAGTAGTAAGAAAATACTAAAAAAATCAATATTCTTTATTTTTTTATTTGTCATTAGAAATCACCTGATAATCTACCATATCATAAAAAACTTTATCGGAAGAAATTCCTTCTTTTAATTGATAAGAAATATGATAATCTTTAAAATTGTAAACAATTCCATGATATCCATGAACGTCAAGCATAATTTCTTTATCTCTTAAAGAGCGCATTTGATTATGGATTTTTAAACTATTTGTAAGAACATAATAACTATTTCCTAAGAATGGTAACAACATATTAAAAATAATAAGCAAAACATAAACAGAATGAATTTTCTTATTTTTATGGTTCCCATATTCAAATAATATATATACAGAAGCTAAAATAAATAAGTAAAAATGTGGAGTATATCTAGCCCACCAGCTTTCATTCATCAAAAGAAGCAGTAGAATAGTAATACCTAAGGTAAATATCAAGCGACTATCTTTTTTATATTTCGAATAGAAGAATCCAAGTAATAAAATACTGATACACAAAATTCCACTAAACCATACACCAAATCCACTAATTCTTAAATCATAAGATGTAGCTGGAACAATTTCCGATTTTGAAATACTAAATGGTACTTTTAAATCTAAATTATCATTTTCCCTAAGATTATTTACTTTAGAAAACGTTGAATAAAATAATTTCTGAACAGGCAACATCTTACTAAATTTCTTAGGTTGTTGTTGTGTCATAATATCTTGCTTTCCTTCTCCATATAATGGAAAGAATGGAGTCTTATGATCAATTGTATTTTTTACATAAGTTGGATATCCTACAACTAATAAAGAAGTTATAAATAATGGAATAAAAATACATACAAGTTTACGAAAAACTAAGAGAAATTGTTTATCTTTCCAAGCAAAATATAATTTTCTACACATAAAGAAGAAACTAAATACGAGCAAATATCCTAATCCATTAAATTTTAAATTTGAAAGTAATAAGAAACAAAGTCCATAATATATCCATAATTCCTTTGTTTCTTTTTTATCCAGTTGTAGTAAAAAGAATATCGTAAGGAATAAATATACACAAACTAGAAAGTCATTATAAAAAGTGTATAGCTGACTAGCAGTAATTGGATTAAACGTAACAATAAAAGCAAAGACAAAAGCCTTTTTCCATCCCCATTTTTCCGAAAAAGCGAAATATATAAACATAAATAAAACATATAAGCTTAAAAAATTCATAGCCTTTGCTGATTCAATATTTCCTGTAAAACTATATAAATTAGCGGCAATTACCCAGTTAGCCTTCGCATAATGATCAGTCCAAATACTATACGTTGTTAAATTTTTACTATCATCTTTTCTATCTTTAATAAAATCTAAGCTAGAAGAATAAACTGGATTAAATCCTTCTTTTAATACACCAATCGCATCTTTATGATAGGTATCTCCATCACTTGATCTATCAAACAAAAAACAGGATAGAAATAAAGAAAAAACAATCACAATGGATGCAAGACAAATAGATTTAGAAAAATGAAATAAAGCCACCTTTTCCTTTTTAATACAAGTACAAATAAAATAATAAGAAAGACATGCCAAAGTAAAATAGATAAGTACATTGATACTTAAGATAGGCACTTTTAAGAAAAATAAAATACTAGGTCCAACAAACAAGAAAACTAAAAATATAAAAATTAATATTCCACTTTCTTTTACATTCTTTAAATTCATAATAATCCTCCTAATCCTTCAAATAGTCAATCGTTTGATTCACTTGTTTTAAAATAGTAAAAGTCCATTCCTTCATAGTAAAATCATACAATCCTGAAATTTTAAAATCTTGATTTAAATCTTTCCTCTTTAGATAAATACTCTTCCAATCATCAGAAGTTTTCCCACTAGAATAAACAATTCTAGGACCCATAGAATAATAAGCAACAAAACGACATACTCCAAAATAAAAGAAAATTAATAAAAGAAAAAATGAAAGCTCATAAAAATTTCTTTTTTTAACTACAGCTTTTTTCAATAAATAACAAGTAACAAAAGAAAGAAAAATACTAATAAGTATTACCAATATAAAGTTTTCATTTGTAACTTGAAACATCTCTTTTAATGTAAAATTCATTTCAGAAAATGGCAAAAACTCTCCAGCAATGGAAAAAGATACAGATTCTAAATAAGAAATAATAGAAAATATAACAAATATAGTAATGTATAGAACCCTTTGAAATATTCCTTGAAAAACATAAATAATCCCAATAATTAGAAAAATCCAACTAATAGTAAAAAATGTATTTATAATCCAAAGCTTTGGAATCTTAAACAATGAAACTCCTGCTATATATTGTAAATATGAATTCAAAACAAAAAAAGATAAAAACATAGTAATCAAAGAAATAATTTTTTGTAGAGTTTCTTTAGACATTTGAAATGTTTTTCTAGTAGATTTTTGTTTCATAATGATTTCCCCCGATAATATAAGTATACCATATTTGAAAACTTTTTTTAAGAATTCGACACTTTTTATAAATAAATTATAAATCTTCATATTTTTATTTCTTATTTTATTATATAATGAAAATAGAGGTGATATTGTGGATAATAGAAATGGTTTGAAAGAACAAGAAAAAAAATGGATGCTAGATGAAATTGAACAAAAGAAACAAGAAAAATTAAAGGAATTAGAACAGGAAGAAAACAATAAGAAAAATAATCTTTTAAAAATTGTAACTTATGTCTTCTTATCACTATCCTTAGTACTGATGGTAGCATACTCTATTCAAACGGTATTAAATAGTGAAAATATAATGACACAATTAATAAATATTGTTAGTACATTTATCCTCGCTATATTTACCATCTTCTTTGTTTTCACGAATCTATTCGCAAATAGTAAAAAAAGTCGCATTTTTGTAATTATCGCATCTATCTTGCTTTCAATTTATAGTAGTTTGAATTTATTAGTAGGTGCTGATATTATACATTTTGGAAAAGAAGAAGTTGTGTTAGATTTTACAAAGAAGGATATCTCAGAAGTAATGAGTTGGGCAAATGATAATGATATAACAATCAATCAGGTATATGAAAACAGTGAAACAATAGAACAATATAAAGTAATTAAACAAGATGTAGAACCTGGAACTAAGTTAAAAAAAGTAGAAAAAATCACCATAACAATATCTGATGGTCCTAATCCAAACAAAGAAATGAGTATACCAAATATGATAGGTTGGAATATAGATAAAGTTATCGAGTATGTAGACGAAAATCGTTTATTAAATGTTAGTATTGATTTTGAATTTCATAATGAAGTAAAAAGAGATGTTGTATTCTCACAAAATATTGAAAGTACAATTAAAAGAACAGAACCACTAAAAGTAAAAGCTTCTCTAGGAAAAGAAAATGAATTTAAATACGCAACAATGATTGATTTAGTTGGAATGGATGAGTTCCATGCAACAACTTGGTTAAAAAGAAATAGAATTTCTTATGAATTTTTATATGGATATAGCGAAGAATTTGAACAAGGAACTGTAATCAAACAAAAAGACAAAAAAGGAAAAGTATTTGATGTAACAAAAAATCCAGTAACAACATTAACATTAGCGAGAAATCAAAAAATATCAATTCCCAATTTTAATGAAATGACAATTAAAGAAATAAATAGTTGGGCATCAGAAAATAAAATTAAATTAAATTTAATTGAACAATATGATGATACGATAAAAAAAGGAAAATTAATTGAATCTTCAAGAAAATATGGAGATACAATTGAAGTTGGAGATAGTATAAAAGTAATACTTTCTAAAGGTCCTATTTATATGCCAAAATTTACAACGGTAGATAATTTTAGAAAATGGGCGGATGAAAATGAAATATCATATACGATAGATTATGAGTTTAGTGCTGAATTTAAGGCTGGTGAACTAATTTCTTACTCTCATCAAGAAAACCAATTAATTAAAAACACAGATACAATAAAACTAACGATTTCAGAAGGAAGTACAACTAAAGTTCCAGATTTTTCGGATATGAGTAAAGCAGAGATTGATAGAAAATGTAAATCTGCAAATTTAATTTGTGAATATAAATATGAAGCAAGCAATACAATAAAAAAAGATATTATAATCAGACAATCTATGCGTCCTAACAGTACTGTACCAGAAAATACAACTGTAACAATTACTCTTAGTAGTGGAAAATAGAATAATTCTCCAATTCGGAGTTTTATTCTTTTTATATTCAAAAAGTGATAAAATAAAAATAAGAAGGAGATGATATTATGCCATTTATCCCATCACCATATTTGATGACTCTACCACTTCGTAGACAGGAAAATGATGAAGAAAAAATGAAAAAACAGAAAAACAGAGCCATATTAAAAGATGAAAACGAGGAAAAAATTGAAAAACCACACTACCCTTCAAAATGCAAAAAATGTGATTACCGATTCTATAATCATTGTAACGAGAAAAATGAAGACATCACAAAAATGGACGAATCGATAATTAATGAATGTAGAGAAAAGAAAAAATTAAAAAATAGAAGAAAACTTTTAAAAAAAGCAAAATGGACCCCAATAAACAAAGCATTACTAAAAATACTTTTACTAAATGAAGATCCATATTCTACATCAACTTTTATCTATGAAAATTTTGAGACGTGCACTTCAAACTTCGAAGTATGGGAAATATTTGCTATACTAGCATTTAGTGAAGAACCACCATTGTTTATTGGAAAAACAGTAAAATTTAAGAATTATTCTAAAATGTTTCCTCGTTACCTAAAATATATTGAAGAAGTGCAAGATGGAAAACTAAAACTAGTAGAAAATAAGCAACTTCCAACTAACAATGCCTGTGATTATGCAACTCTTATTTTACTTAAAAACTTTTTATTCCATTTTAAAGATAATGAAAATGCACAATTACTTCAAGAAATGTTAACAAGAGAATCCTCAATAGATGATATTAATACTGCAGTTACTTTATTATTAGAAGAAAATTTATTAAGTAAACAAAGTAATAAAGAGAAAAATAAAGTAAAAAGTATAATTAATATAAATTAGAGGGGGAAAAATGTATGAAATTACTACCCTATATTATAAAATATATATTAATTATGATGATTGGAGAATATATCAGAATAATAGGCATTCCAAGTATTTATAGTCTCCCAAAAATTGTACTAATCCCTTTTGGATTTTTAGCCATACGATATGGAATACTACATCAAATAGAAACAAAGAAAGAAATAGAATATAAAAAAGTAAAGCTACCACTCATAATAACAACAATTATAATCAATACTGGAATACGTATTTTCATTCACCTTGATATGATTTCCTGGCTTATATTAAATATCACAACAACAGTAAGCTTATGGATATTTAAGTCAAAAAGAGAAAGATTAAAAGAAATTACAGATAAAAATATTAAAGAATATTTTAACGAAAAAAAGACTCATAGGAATGATAAAATCCTATAAGTCTTTTTCATTTTTCTATTTTTTCTTCTTTTTTTCATTTGTAGAAGTATTAGTTTTTTTATTCTTTGTAGATTTTTTTACATTTTCTCGAGTATTATCTAAAAAGGAAGTATCCTCCTCCTTAACCTCTAGTTTACCCTCATTTAGTAATCCCTCAATTTCAGATAAAGTATCTTCAATTTTTTTTGCTTCTTCTAATTCTAATTTTTCTTCAGGAACTTTAGAACTAACTTCGGTACTTTGATTATGAATCTCCTCTTTGATTCTTTCACTGTTTTTCCTTCCAGATTTAATTTTTTTCTTACTACTTTTTCTAGTAAGCACCAAAATCAATATAATTAGCAGTAATGTAATTGAGATTCCGCCTAAACAGAAAATAACAAACTTACTTTCTTCTAATTTTTCTTCATATTCTTCTTGAACCTTTTTTGCCTCTTCATCCTGATAAAGTTGAATTGTATTTTCTTCTTTATCATAAACATACCAAGATTTTTTTCCATTATCTAACCTTTGACCATATAAATAAATATAATTACTTTTTGAATTAATTTGATATCCTTCATAAGTCTCATTATCAATCTTCACAGAGATTTTTGAATATTTTTTAAATTCTTCCTGATTTGGAAGAGAAATAATTGAAATACTAGAAGAAGTTAAAGGTTGATACTTCGTATAAGAATTATTTTTAGAATCGTAAATATATAAAGAAATCTTACCATCTTCATCCCGAAGACCAACTAAAGTTAAGTTAGAGGATTCATTATAAAAACTAGGAACCTCAACATCTCCAATAGTGGATTTCTTTTCTTCAAATAATTCTGGCTTTGTTAAAGAACTTGCTTTTTTCACAACCGTATATTGCTTATCATTAATTTTTACCTCGATTGGATTATTATCCTTTACATTTACATTAACAACGTAAATCTTTTCTTTACCTGTTTCAGAAGTAACCTTAATCTCAAAACGATTATCCCCTTCACTAACCTCTTTTTCTCCTATCCCATCCATAGAAGAATAACCATCAGCTTTAGAAGCATTAATCTTGACTTTCTCAGTTTCTGCAGGTACCTCTACACTATATTCTAATTGATTTTTGGAAAAATCAGGTGTAAGGGAAAAACCTTCTACAGATAAACTTGATAAATCATTATTATTAGATTTTTCTCTTGGTTTTACAACTTTAATAGTAACTGATTTACTTCCAGTATATTTTCCATTGGTTGAAAGATCTCCAACATCAATTGGATTTACTGTAATAGTAGCACTTCCTGTTGACTTAGCCTGAAATTTATAACTTACAGAACCGTTTTCTATCCAAACACTAGAAGTACCACCAGATAATACGTTACCATTAGAACTAGTAATAGAGAATTTACCAGCAAGACCATTTGCCTTTACTGTAACAGTCACACTTCCACCTTCTACAACAGAAGAGGAAGATGACCAAACATTTAAACTTCCAGCATATACCTTAGGAGAAAAAAGCATTAAGAATAATGCTATTAATATTAAACTAATTCTTTTTTTCATCACTACACCCCTTAATTATGGATTACATTTCCATTTCCCATAATATAATTCTTTATATTTACATAATCAACAGCTGAAACTGAACCATCTTTATTTACATCAGCAGCAATTGCTTTAGCACCATTTAAACTTCCATTTCCCATAATATGATTTTTAACTTGAACATAGTCAACTGCAGAAATAGAACCATCTCCATCAACATCACCATAAATTACAACAGTAAATGTCTGCTTTAACTCCCCAGATGTAATAGTAAGTACTACTCCCGTTCCAATTGTAGAAGAACTAGAAGTAACAGAACCTCCATTAGCGACAATTTTCGCACTTAAGGAAGAAACATTAGTTCCAGGCTGAACACCAAAGAAATAACCATTCTCTACTCTATAACCAGATTCACTAACAATTGTAGAGATTGCTTTTGCAGGAGGTGGAGTCGGAACTGGCGTTGGACTAGGACTCGGAGTTGGAGTTGGATCTGGTTTTACAGGATTATCTGGAGTAGGATCTACAACTGGAATATCAGTATTTGCTTTATTTATTTTAGTAAAATATGCCGCTGGTACATACACTTTCATTTTATCCCATGCATATTCAGGACGTGGGAACGTTTTAGAACTAGCATCAGTATATTCAAGGTCACTAGCTCTTAAATCAGGATCACTCATAATCTGATACCAAGTTGTATTTCCATTAACTGCTGGTCCAGTTGTTTCTCCAATTACTACAACTGCAGAGTCTTTATCACAATATTGATAAAATTGCGTAGAAACATTTAATCCCCCAGGCGTTTTCTTTGCATAAACAGTATTTTGATATTGATTATTTAATAAGGCAATCGTATAAGAATTATAATCCTGAAATCCAAAATATCTATCTAATTGGTAATAGTAAGCGGCAGCTTTCTCACCCCAATATGGATCAGAAGCATATTTTATATTAAGACCACTTAATTTATTTCCAACCATCGCTCCATGAAAACGATCCATTGCATCTCCTGGTTGTAAAAATCTATATGACAACCATCCATAAGCATAATTATAAATACAATCGGCAGCAGAAGCAAAGACAGAAGCATTTTCAGAAGGATTTTTATCTGTTGCATTCAACCCAAAAAGATTATTTTTGGCTAAAGCAATAGGACTATTTCCAAAAGCTGATTCATTAATCCCAATAGAAAACATCAATGCTGCATTTACACCATATTTGTTTTGTGCATCAATAAAAGAATCTCCTGTATTTAGCATAATACCTGAAGAAGTTCTACTACTAATAAAAGCATTAAGGTTTGCTGCACTATAATTGGTTTTTGTACGAAAAGATAAATATTGATAATAATTATAATACGGATTATTAGCATTTACCGCATGAGATGTAACTCCATTCCTATAATCATCAAGAAGCAATTTCATATCTGTATAAAAATAATTTCCATCATAACTATAATAATTTCCTGGATTAACCATATCCGGTTTTCTTCCAATTGTAATGGCAGCCTCACCATTCGTTCCAGACATGTTCGCTGGAAAATGATGAATAATAGAATCATTCGTAATCTGATAATAAGTTGGAGTTTTAACCCATGAAATTGGAATAATATCATATAAGATATTAGTTTTAGTTACCTCATTTTCATATTTTCCAATATATCCTGTAACACCACTTACTTTAATCTTAATCCTAAGTGTATTAGGATCTACTCCTAAATAAGCAGCATCATCAGAATATGTTCCAGCTGGCGCAATATAAGTTATTCTTTTATTTAAAAGGACACTATCATAAACATTAATATATTTAAGACTAGTAGTTTGATCATAATCAATAAGTGCATATTTTGCATCAATAATCATACCACCCTGAACAATACATAATCCATCCCCAGGAGTAGCATCCATTGCTTGTTTTGTCGCTTCATATGAATCATAGCACCCAACAGTATCCAAAGAGCCATCCTCTTTAGCATTCGCAAGTTCAAAAGCTGGACAAGACGTTTGACGAGTTCTAATCTCTGAAGGCGATAAAGCATTTACTTCTGTAAAAGAGAAAACAACAAATAAAAAGATAAAAGTTTTTAATATTTTTTTCATTGAATCCCTCCTACTCTCTAATTATTCAACTATATTATACCAAATAAAATGTAATAAGACATAATATGATAATATATTTTGAATAATTGACATTTTTTCCTTCTATTTTTTGTAAAGTTTATTTTCATTTTTTCACTTTTGTATTAGAAATAAATTTTTTTGGTTATAATAAGAATAGGGATGATGTGAATGACAAAAACAAAAATGAAAAAAAAGAAAAAAGTAAAATTAAAATTTAATAATATATTTGTATTACTCTCAATTATTACTAGCTTGATGCTAATATATCAGATTGGAAAATTAGGACCAATTGAACCAATCATAAGAGGAATTATCGTATTAGTACTTTTAATCATTGACTTTTTATTCTTCTATTACAAGAAAAACCTAAAAAAGATTCCTGCCCTTTTAGGAATGACTCTTTTTATAGGAATTAACTTATTCGCTAGTAATCTAATTAGTGAAACATATGGATCTATTAGTTCTATAAATAAGGAAAAGATGACCTATTCTTCCAGCTTAATTGTTAAAAATGACAGTAATATAAATACGATTGATGATGTTACTGAATTAAAGATTGGAATTTTAAATGATACACTATCTATAGACAACTACATACTAGCAAAAGAGTTAATAGAAGAAAACAAATTAGATAGTGATAATGAAATTGAAGATTACGATGACATTATGGTAATGATGCATGACCTATACGATAATAAACTCGATGCTGTACTAATATCAAGTAATTATAAAGAGATGTTTTCTACTACAGAAGGATATGAAAATATCGCAACGGATGTAAAAGTAATTGAATCAAAAGATAAGGAATTAAAGAAAAACCAAGTCGAGCAAGTCAATAATGAATCAACAGTAACCAAACCATTTACAGTACTTTTAATGGGTGTAGATAGTGAAAAAGATGGTTTAAAGAAAAATGCTTATGCAAACGGAGATTCTTTAATTTTAGTAACCTTTAATCCTAATACATTTAATACAACAATGATGTCAATTCCAAGAGATAGTTACCTTCCTATTGCTTGTAAGAATAATCAAAGAAATAAATTAACTCATGCTGGATGGTATGGAACAGATTGTATGATGCAAACAATTGAAAACACATTTGATATTAAAATTGATTATTATGTAAAAGTAAATTTCAAAGGTGTTGTAGGCTTAGTTAATGCATTAAATGGTATTGAAGTAGAAGTTCCTAAAAGGCTATGTACAGATGATTCTAATAGACAAGGAACTTTATGTATAGAAAAAGGATTACAAACACTAGATGGAGAACATGCCTTAGTATTTGCTAGAAATCGATATGACTTAGCTCAAGGAGATATAGACAGGGGATATAATCAACAAACTATTATAAAAGCCATGATTAATAAATTAACTACAGTAAGAGATATTAAGACTATTTTAAATATATTAGATACTGTTTCAAATAACTTAGATACCAACCTAACAACAAATGAAATATTATCATTCTATAATATTTTTAAACAAATTCTAACATCGACCAGTTATCAAAATGGTGACGTATTAAACATAAACCAAATAAGACTAAATGGTAAAGGAAAAATGATTTATTATAAAAATGTAAAGAAAAAATTATGGAATTATATTTTAGATGATCAAAGCATTGAAGATGCAAGTAAAACTATGAAATATAATCTTGAATTAGAAAGACCAGAAATGATTAAAACAATGCATTTTGAACCATAATTAATTACTCCCCTACTATTATTATTTACAAAACAAAAAGAAAACGTAAAAAAAGACTAAAATTTTTAGTCTTTTTTATTATTTTTCACCAAATTCTACTAATACTAGCTTATTATCCTCATGGATAAAAAACAATTCTAATGATTCTGGATAACCTAAATCTACTACATACTCTAATTCAACAAGAACCTTAAATGCACTAGAATCAGACAGATTATTCTTATTATAAGAAACTGTCTCAATATTAGAAACTTCCACTTTCTTTACTTCAGGAAGTTCCTGAGTTCTCTTACCACTAATATTATTTTCTATATATTTATAAACAGTATTTTTAGATTCACTAGAAAACTTTTCTTGAAGTGAAGGAGAAATAAACTGAATGCCTCCAATATCTTGATTTGTTAATTTATTACTTAATGTATAAAAATCTATAGAAAACAATTGAGCAACTAACTTTGCATATTCCTTTTCATCAACCTTAGAATCCTTTAATTCTTCTTCTAAGAGTTTATAATATTTTTTATAAAGTCTAGTTGCATTACTATTCAAATAATATGGATAATCATCCATCTTTGAAACTACTGTAACTGAACCAGTATCTGAATTAAAAAATTCTTGATAAAAGCAATAACATCCACCAATAATTAATCCTAATAAGAGAAATACAACCAAAATACTAAAACTACTATTTTTTTCATTTCGTTTTGTTTTCGTTTTCATTATTCCGCAACCTTTTCCTCTATATAATCTGATTCAGATTCCATTGTTTGACGATCTTTCTTTATTAAATCAAATACAATTAAAGAATTTGAAACATTTAATAACTTCTCAGAATACTCCTGACAAGATTTAATATATTCTTCAGAGATAGGTTCTTCCTTTAGAGAAAGGAAGTTTCCTTTTTGAGTATTATAATAAACCTTATTGGTCATCCAATTTCCATTTGGAAAAATGACAATATTATCATCTGTTGTATTAAAAATATCTTTTCCTAATTGATATTTATTATAAAATCCAAACATATTTCCCAAAGTAGGCATAACATCATACATACCCATGACAGTAGTAATTTCTTTATGTAATGACTCCTTTGTTTCCTTACTATAAATTAAGAATGGAACTCTTCTCAATAATTCATATTGATTAGAATCTACTTTATAAAATCCCTCGGTTTCAGATGGTAATGTAGCATCATTTTCTTTATCATAATTGAAAAGACGATTATAATCTGCTTTTGGAAGTCTCGCATCATGATCTCCATATAGAACAATAACAGTATTTTCCATTAACCCTTCTTCTTCTAATCCTTGTAAGAACTCACCTAAGGCCTCATCTGCATAATGTACAGACTTGAAATAATTACCTAATTTAGTTCCTTCCATATATGGATAAGATATCTTTTCAACCTCACCAGTCTCTTCATTGATTACTGGATTTCCTTCTTCATCAAGAAGATCTTCTTTAATATCAACATCAAATTCTCCATATTTATCTACTTCAGCAAACGGTGTATGATTAGTAAGCATAATTACAGTACCATAATATGGTTTTCCTTTAGCATTGATTTCTTTTATTTTTTCAATAGATTGTTTAAAAAAAGATTTATCAGATAATCCAAGTCCAATTACTTCATCAATGTCATATTCTTTCTTACTATAAAAATGATCATATCCAAGGGATTCATGCATAACATTTCGATTCCAATAAGAACCATTATTTGCATGCATGCTAAATGTATAATAACCCTTTTCCTTTAAAAGTTTTGGAATAGAAACATATTCCCTATTAAAATAACTAACGAATGCTGTACCACTATTGGTAGGCATTAATGATGTATTCAAAGTAAATTCAGTATCACTAGAAGTACCTACACTAACTTGTGAATAAAAATTACTAAAATACAAAGAATCACTAGCTAACTTATTTAAATTTGGAGTTAATTCCTCCCCGTTAAAACTTAAAGTCATATTTACTTGCTGCATACTTTCACAGTGAATAGAAATAATATTTTTTCCTTCAAAAATATTCGTATATTCATTTGTCTTCATTTGCGTATTTGGAACATCTTGATAATATTCATTAAATCTTTTTAATGCATTATCATATCCAAACAAACTAGTTACTTTCGGTTCTACACTTTTTACTAAATCATTTAAATGATAAGCATAAATTCCAAACTGCATAACAATATATTCACGATTCCATTGTTTCGCAAAACGTCCTATTTCTAAGGATGTAAGTGTCATAATAAAGATAATAGCTAAAACTCCTGAAGTACAAAGAGACACAATAGCTTTTGAATTATCCCTTTTCTCTCCATCTTTTATTCTACGAGTTTTCTTTAAGCGTAAATGTACGAGTAATAATGCAATTGGTGCAAACAAATATGAAAAATCATGAATCTTAAATACATTTTCAGTTACAGAATCTTTTACTTGAAATAAATATTGTACCGTTGAAATTAAGGATACAGAAACATAAGAAGTATAGAATGTATAATATAATGAATTGATAATACAAAGAATACTTAAGATAATAGTAACTGTAAATAGATAAGTAAATCGATTCTTTCTCTTCATAAAAAAGCTAAAGCTACCCAATGCCAAAATAATTGCTAAATCAGCAAGCATTGGTTTAAAATTTAATATATTATCAACAGTATGTATTGTAAAATAACGAAGTATTGTAGATGCAAATAAATTGACAAGTAGAAATATAAAAAATAAGATATTATTTCTTATAATCTCAATACAACTATTAAATGCAAATATAAGTGAACGTTTAGGATTCAATATAATATGCAATGCAATTTTTTTAATTCGGTTCCAAATTTGATCAACTTTCTTTTTAATTTTTTTCATTGGCATAACCCTTTCCGAATACATTATAACACTATCAAAGTAAATTGGCAATTTCTATGAATTTAAAAAGTGTCAAGTAAAAAAATGTAGAAAAAAAGAGCCAAAGCTCGTAATTCAATATTTTTTTCTTTTCTTATAAAGGAAATATCCAATAAAGAAAGTAGAACTAAGTATTAAAAGAATTCCAATCGTATAGAAAATAGTAATTCCTATTCCTCCTGTACTTGGTAAAGTAATTGGTTGATTTGGTAATAACCATACTCCATCTTCTAAAATAAAATCTGGTGTAGAAGTATCTCCAACAGTAAGAATTTGATATTCTCCTTCCTTAATAGATACTCTCCATTCTCCCTCTGGTTTCTTTCTATCAAATGGAACTTTTGTTTCTACTAATCGATATTCACTATCATCTAATAATTTTCTAAATAACACTTCTCCATTCTTATTACTTACTACCGCACTTATAAATTGAAAACATTCTTGATTTTTGTTAGTTGATATCATTGTCTCATCATGATTATGACTTGGATTGGTACAATTTAGTTTGTATAGAGAAAATTCTACTCCTGATACACTTCTCTTTAAGTTTTCTTTCTTTACTTTTTGGAAACTCAATCGATATACTGGATAAACTCCTACATCATGATATCTTGATTCATAATAGCGAACAGAGGAATTTTCTATACTATCAATAATAATCCCTTCAATAAAAATATGTTCTAATTCTTTATTTGTATCATAAGTTCCATTTCCATCAGAATCTATTTCTTCATTACTTCCTTGCTTCTTAGGAGACAGTTCATAATCTAATAAAGATATCCTATCACTACTTTCTATTCTTACTCCATATACTCCTACTGGTAAGTTATAGAATCGATAAGATCCACTATCAGAAAATACTTCCTCTCCTGTTGATGGAAAACTTCTTTCATAACTAGAAATACTTCCACTTGCCACATCCATCTGTTTTCCTGTTTCTACTACTACTTTCTTGGAGTTAAGTAAATATTCTTCATAGTCACTTTTCTTACTCTTATCTCCACCATCTTTTAATTTCATTAAAATAACATTAACTCCTGATAATTCTTCTTCATTACTTCCTTGTAATCCGTTTCGATTCCTATCTATCCATACTTTTCCTTCTAACATTCTACTGATAAAGTAAGCATAAGAATAAGAAGATAATTTTCCTTGAGATGAAAAGTTCGCTAAATAATCTCCTGGGGAAGTTTCTGATAATCCTAAGGTTACATGCATTTCAATCGTCCCTTGTCCTGGTAAATCTCCTACCGCAACAATTAATACTGGTGAAAATTTATCTGGTATCTTTACTTTTGCATTTGGTAACTTTGGATTACTACTATTTCCATTCATATCTTCTAATTCTAATTTCTTCCATAGATTAGTATCTAAAAAGTTTTCACTTTCTAATTCACTACTTGTCTTTCCTCGATAAGCTGTATTCGTTGTATAGTAAAAGTTAAATTGATTAACTACCAAACTATGTTCTTCTTCCTTTGGACTTCCTACACTAAGTTCTGTTACATACAAATCTCCATGAAAAGAAGATACTCCATCTCCATGATATGGAAGTCCATTCACTAAAATTGTAGATGTTGGACTATTCGAATTATTCTTATAGGATGTTAAAAATCCTATCCCATCTTCTACTTCATTAGAGACTTTATCTGCTGAATTAAATAAAGATAAAGAATTACTCTTTTGTATTTGGATTGTAGTTGTTGAAATATTCTTATTACTTGGAATATATTCTCTTACATAATCAGAAGTACTCTTAATTTTTACAACGGTATCAATTAACTGTCCGTTCTTAACATCTAATTCTTCACTACTTAAGTTTCCTATCTGACATGAATAATAGATATTATCTAACAATACTTCTTTATCCATCACATATTCTATATTTTCTAATACCCACCTTAAAGTTGTTGTTCCATCACTATTAGAAATAAGAATTGGCTGTACACTTTTTCCACCAGTAATATTACCTTGTCCACGATTAGATTCTGTATAAGTTCCTCCTAGATAAGAACTTCCTTCAATATAAGTTAGTCCTTTTACTAAA
The DNA here is from genome assembly GCA_949948745.1 of uncultured Caryophanales bacterium. GTDB lineage: Bacteria > Bacillota_I > Bacilli_A > RF39 > UBA660 > Alloscybalousia. The sequence continues at coordinate 37,798 of CATLHA010000006.1, read as the reverse complement.
GTAGCTTCTACAGTTACAGTCGTAATGTCTTTCTTATTTTCATCCTTGGTATATCCAGTTACAATGGAAGGGCGAATTACATAGTCAACAATTCTTTGACTTTCATCCATATCATAAACTCTTTTAGAACCATCTGAATTAGATCCTGATTGAGAAGTAGACATTGAAACATTCATAAAGTGATCAGCTACATAACAGGAGTCACCGCCATCTGTTCCAGTACTACCAGAAACATATCCACTTTCGTTATATTTTGCCTTTTGATAATTTTTTATACTAGAATATGTAATAGCATCACGGACACTAAAAGAGTCAGGATAAGAATCATAACTTGTAACACTAGAATCACTTCGAGAAGGTATATTATTTTTAGCATAAGTATCATACATAACATCAGTAATTTTTCCATAATCAGCTGGACTAGTAATTTCTATTCCATTTGCCTCAGCCACTAAATCTTTAACATTATCTTTATTCCATCCCCGAGTTGTATAAGTGATCATATAAGTATACCCAGTAGGACAATCTTTTTTTACTGTTCCATAAATATAACTAGTAAAAAGATTAAATGATGTAGACATCAAAAAACGTCTTTCTTCTAATAATGCTACTGGAATATATCCTTCATTCTTTAATTGTTCTAACGACTCAAAATAAATTAAATCATCAGCTGTGGCATTTTTCATCTCCTGATCATACCCATCTTCATCTGGTTTCAACCCATAATGATTCCATCCTGTTTTATCAGATTTTGCACCCCACAAATATTTTACAATATAACTATTAGAAACGACACGCTCTGGATCAAAAAAAATATCATCCCACTTAGACAAATAATCTACGGCAACACCAGTATTTAGTCCTTCTGCTTGATTATGAGAAGATGACACATAGAATCCTAACTTTTCTCCAGCAATTTGAACATCTTTACCGTTATCACCAGCATTTTCTATTAGCAAATCTTTATAACTGTTTGCGTTATATTTAGTAAAATTCAAAGTTGATTCAAATTTTCCTTTTCTTTCTAAGGATAAATCTTGAACTACTTGATTATTAAAAATAATATCTTTATTAGAATTAGAAAATTTAAAATTCTTTTGTTTTAGAGTTACTTTAAATCCTGATTCACCATATTGTTCATCTATTTTTTGATTATAGTATTGAGAATTCACATTTGAATTAAAAAAGTCCTGTACTATCCACATCTGTCCCGTTGAAAATACAGCTTGTTGAATATCCCAATAATTAAATATTTCATTCGGATTATAATAAGTATATATATTAGGAGAGCCATTCACAGCTAATCCATACGGTAATTGCTTCAGATTTATTTTATAATCTTTAATTTGAACATGAATAACATTTTCTTCTATAGCATAACTCCAATTTCCACTATCATAACATTTCGTATACTCATATGATAAGGAAGTTGTTTTATTATGTGGAAGATTAGGAAGTGATAAATGCTGCGTACTGATACGCCTACCATCTTGTTTTGTATTATTGTTATTATTACTATCTAAACTATATAATAAAGTCTTATAATCATTAGATACATCCTTTCCATTATAGGTAGTCGATAGTTCTAAATCAAAAGTAATTTCACCACTTGGTAATTCTACTCCTCTTAATCCATGTTCTTTCGTCTTGCCAATAAGTTCAATTCGAATTCCAAAAGCTGCCATTCTTCCTGTAACTAGTCCTTTATCTTTATTTGCTGCATCCTCATTTCCTGTAGAGAAATCAAAGATTCCTAATTTTTGATTAACTGAGGAATGTCCGTTAATCACATCAATATTATACCTAGGAGCCCCTGTTACTGTTACTTCTGGTGGAATAATTGTTTTATATTCTTTGATTCCTTCTCCATTTTCATCTTTATGTGTCTGACATTTATTATTACTAAATGTAATTAAAGATGTATCATTGTACCATGTTTCTACTGAAGAAGAAAAATCTTGTCCTTGAAATACATCATTTCCTTGTAACCAGAAAGTAAAGTATGGTTGTACCTCTTCCCCATTCTTTAATGCTAATACCCGAATACATACATTCAATTCTCTATAATGATTTCCTATTGATGTCTCTTCTCCTACGGTTGGTACAATTCTAAAACTTCCCTTTAATACTTGCCATTTAGAGATACTTCCATCACTATTTGCATGATCAAATTCCTGTATTTTATAAGTTACTTCTGTTTTACTCTCTAACCATCCCATTTTATCTGTTTCAAAAATAGCTTCTTCACTACTATAAGGTAAAACAAATTCAAAATAGATTTTCCCATTTTTGAAAGCTACTGCTTCACTATTACTTTGTGTCTTTGTCGTAAAATTTACTGTATAATCTACAATATCAAAAGTACGAACAATACTATTTTTAGGACTGTTATCATCACCTGGATTTAATTCTACTCCTATTTCCTCCCCATATTCTGTATCAAATGGAGCACTTCCTGTAGTAATCTTTGTTTTAGATTCTGTTTCAAGATCATCTACCATACTTGCTTGTTCTATATAAGCTTCATCAGATTCTAAAGTTTCTTTAATATTTCCTAAGGCTAATGTAGAAGATGGATCTGCTCTTGATGGATAGAATAATAGTCCTGTTCCTATCATTAAAATTCCAATACACACTAAAAATATTTCACGATGTTCTTTTAGTATTGTTTTTGAGTTTTTCAAAATACTATCCATCCTTTTCTAGTCTCCCATCCTACCTTATAATTAATATTATACCCCCCCCCCAGGCGAATTTTGCAATATTAACTTCTTGTAAACTCAAAAAAGTACATGTTATAAAAACATGTACTATGTACTGATAAAATTTTACTCGTATCTTATTTTTTCCCCTTTTTAACTTTTTTACTATGTTCTAATACAAAATCTTCAATATCTCTCATAGAAAATAATAAGAAATTATAATTTGTAACATACATAACAATTTCTGATACATCCCCATGACTATAATAACCACGAGAAGCCTCTTCCAATTCTTTTTCTTTTATCGTATGATTGAAAAACTTTAAAAAATATGGATTTTGCTCATTGATTCGATGTAAATATAAAATAGCCTTTTCTTCTTTACCCAATTTATAATATAAAGCAAATAATGGGAATAACATTTCTAGATTATTTTCTGGGTATTTTCTAGATAATTTTAATGTTTCTTGTTCATCTTCAAGCATTGCATAAATTGCCATTAACATATATCTAGAACCAATATTATCAAGTTCATTAAGTCTCAAAATTTCCTTACATAAATCTCTTGCTTGAGTTAATTTACCTGCATTTACCAAATTGCAAACTTTGGTATATAACCCCCTAATATAAGGACGTGTTTCAAAAATACTATAAAACTGTCCAATATTCTTTTTACTAAAAAAGCCTTCTTTTTCCAATCTTTCCTTTTCTATTTTTAAACCCTCATCAAGAAGCTCATCTCTCTTTAAAGAATTCTCTTCCAGATTTTGTTGAAATAAAATAGATTCAAAGCAAGCAGGACAAAGTTCATATGCTTCTTTTGCATACTTAATTGCTTGTTTTTTACTTCTTGCATTTTCTGCCTTTTCTAATAGTTCATAAGCATCATCTAATTCTGTATTTTCATACTCAACTTCACCATTATTATACTTTTCCAAAAATTCCTGTAGTTTTTCATTTAATTCATCTTCATCTTTTGCATCTGTATTTGATAAAAACCTTTGAATCATATTATTTAGTTTATTATTCATACTTCTTCTCCTTTGTCTCCCTATTATAAAGATAAAAATAGACCCAGTCAACAAATAAATTATATTCCAAGCCCATTTTAGTTCCTATTTTAAATTTTATCTGCGATTTCACTAATTTTATCTAACTCTGTAAGAGTATCTTCAATACGATTAGGCTTTATTTCACTACTAGAATTTATTGCCATCCCAAGAACAAATATATAAGAAAGCAAATAAACCCATAGTAATAAAATAATCAAATTAGCAATACTTCCATAAAGTAAGTTATATTGTGCAAAAACCTCTACATAAAAGGAATATATTTCTGTTGATATTACCCAAACGATTGTCGTAAACAAAGCACCTGATGTCGTAGATTTTGAAGATATTTTCTTATCAGGAGCAATCGTATAAAGAATTTTAATACAAAAAAATATAAAAAACAAAGTAATTGGATATTTTAAAATAGAGTATGAAATACGAACAACCTTATTAATATAACCTATTTCTATATATTGAGAAATAATACCGACAATACTATCTCCAAAAACTGGAACGAGTAGCATAAAGCAAAACAAAAATACTAATATAACAGTCATAAATAATGCTTTAATTCTACCAACAAAATATTCCGCATCATCAACCTTATATAACATATTAGAACCAATAATCATAGAATATGGACCGTTAGATGCAAGAATAAAAGCTGAAATATAGAAAATTGTAATGTTAAAATTTAAATTTTTTCCACCAATTGCCTGTGAAATAATCTCTGCAGCATCACTAGGCACTGTCTTATTTACTAGTTCAATTAAAGAATCAATTGAAATAGAAAACTGTGCAGCAATTACCGCAATTAAAGCTGCCAATGGAATAATAGATAAAACAAGAAAAAAAGCCAGTTGACCTGGTAATATTCTCATTTCTGGCTTTTTAACAACTTTCATAAGTTTTCGAAAAAATCTTTTTATCTTTTTTTTCATGAATATCACATTTCCTATTTTGTCTTTTCCTTTGTTGTCATCATATCAAGTGTTGCCTCATTAATCGCATCGTCGATGGTTTTAATATCATCAACAATCATACTATATCCAACTGCCGCACCAAATTCATGTGGCAAATTTTTCATTTCCTTTGTTAATTTCTTACAATAAGTCTCTACTTGTTTTTCACTATAACCAACTAAATAAATTAAAAACTCATTTCCATCAGTACGAATGATTTCACTATTTTCAAGTTGAGTATTTACTAAAATAGATGCTGCAGAAATAATCAATTGATCTCCTGCCTCATGACCATAATTATCATTAACGTATTTAACATTATTCAAATCAACAATAATCACAGTTTGTGGATATACCTGACTTTCTTCCCATAATTCCATATTATGATTCAAATAATTACGATTCTTCAAAGAAGTTAACATATCAGTATATTTACGACGATCTTCTTTTTTCACTTCTGTAATCTTTTTCTTACGTTTAAAGAAAATGCACACTGCAAAAATAATTAGAATTGGTAATAATACAACACCTAATACTATTAAATATAATTCTTCAAAACTTGTTCTTTCAACAAGGGATAAATCTAAAGAATTTAAACCATTAATTCTATAATTATAATATGAATTTGTTGAAATAATATAATTAAATAAATCGTAAAATTCGGAATCTTGATTACTAATCATAAAAGAATAATCATTATTCATCATATCTGAATATAAAACCTCATATTTAGAAAACTTATTATTTTTATAATAATTATAAATTTCTTTATCAACAATAATTAATTCATTATCTTTTGTTAATTGATCAATAGACGAAACTTCCTTAATATTCGCTTTACTGTTTTCAACGAAATACTTCGTAAGTAAACTATCTTTTAACATACGTACATCTCTATTTTTCAAACTTTCAAAAGTTTTAATAATAGTACCATCTTTAACTGTACCCAAAACTACATATTCTTCTATCATAGGAGAAACTGTAGCTGTATATTCACTACTATTATATCCGAATGAATTAAAGTAAATATCTACTTCGCCAAGACCAATAGCTCTCTTTAATTCTTCTACTGTCTTATATTTTTTATATGTAAAGTCAATTCCAGTTAGACGTTGCATCCTAGCAACATATTCACTAGCAATTCCTTTTGGAACATTATCAATATTAACTTCATATGGAGCATTTTCTACATAACCATATACATAAGACTTAGATACCAAATCTGCCTTTGTTTTATCATTAAGTCCATTCTTAGAAGCATAGTAATCTAAATATTCCTTATTATAAGAAATAATATAATTGTCTTTTCTCCATTTTTCATAATATTTACGAACTATACGATTTAATTCTTGATTATCATCAGATAATGTTAAAACTAATTTTTTAGATATTTCTGTAAAATAATAATTAATATGATATTGATTACTTAAAACTGTCTGATCTAAATAAATAATTTGTGGTAAAATAATTAGCTCTACTGTACCATTATCCAAATCAGCCATCATAGTTTCAACACTATCATATGTTTTATAAGTAGTACCAGTAGCTGTTTTTAAGTAATAACTAAGTTCTCCAACGTCTGATGAAAAAACTCCAATTACTTTTCCCTTAAAGTCTAAAATACTGTTATAACGAACTTTGCCTGTACTAAGAGCAACATAACCATCCTCAAATACAAGTAAATCTTTATTTGTTAACTTTGTATCATTATCTAAGATTCTAAAACGCAATCCTGTTCCAGTAGATTGTTGACTTTTAGGATATGGAATTTTTGTAAATTTTAGTTCAGTATTCGCTTCAAAACTCTTAATAAATTCAAATACAACTCCAGATCCATCCATAGAATAAACTGGAATATCATTAACAATATCTAAATCATATTTTATTTCACTATGAGAATTAATCCAATTTTTTTCACTAATAGTAAGATTTGTTTTGTCATCTTTATAATTAAAATAATAATAAACACCAACAAAAACTATAATTGCAATTACTATAGGTAAAATAAAAATTAACTTTTTTTTCACAAAGTACACCTTCTAACTACTAATATCTGTTTTTTCTCTATCATGAGTCCAAACAAAATCAGAATTATTATGATGCTTATATCCAATAATCGGAAAATTATTTTCATTTGCATCTGTTTTCTTTACAAATACTTGAAAGTCATAATATCCTTTTTGACTATCTGTAAATAAATCGGTTATTCCATTAGTCACTGCTTTTGCATCTTCTAATGAGGTATCATTCAAAACAGTAACTGTAATATTAATAAGTCTACCACTTTCTCTAACATCAACACTTTCGACTTTTTCATTACTTTGTACTTTTTCTTTTAACTGATCATAAGTTTCCTTTTTTACTTCGACTTTTCCAACCAAACGTTCCCCATAAATTGCCTTTCCTTCATTTGGAAAAAACAAGTCTTTTAAAACAGAAACACCAAACATACAACCTACAAAAAGAACAACGACAATAATTGTAAACTTATTCTTTTTTAATAGTTTTATCATATTCCATCCAACTCCTTTGATTATAGTAAAATTATACAATAAGTTTTTTACTTACGCAAATGAATTATCTATTTTGTAACTTAGAAATCAACAATTGATTTACCAAAGCAGGATTTGCTTTTCCTTTTGTTTCTTTCATAATCTGACCCATCAAATATTTAATAGCGCGATCATGGCCTGATTTATAATCATGAACACTTTCTTCATTTTCTTCAATTATTTTATTCACAATTTCTAAAAGGGCATTCTCATCACTAATTGTTTCAATTCCTTTAGAAGAAATAATCTCAGAAACATTTTTTTCAGTTTCCATTAAATCAGCAAGAATATCTTTAAATACTTTATTTGTAATCTCCTGTTTTGATAATTTTTCAACTAATTCTCTGAATTTATCATGAGTTAATCTTGTCTCTTTTAATAAGATTTCCTTTTTATTTAAATATGCAGAAATATCCCCAAGTAACAAATTACTAGCAATTACCAAATCAATATCTTCTAAACCAAGCAAATAATCACTTAATTGTTTGTTTTGAATCAATTTATCTGCATTAATTTTAGAAATTCCCTTTTCTATATAAATTTTTCTTCTATCATCTGGTAACACTTCAATACTATGACGTACTTCTTCAAGTAATTCATCATCAAGTTCAAAAGAAGGAATATCTGGTTCTGGAAAATAGCGATAATCATTTCCAGTTTCCTTGACACGCATCAAGACAGTTTTATTTTCTTTTTCATCATATCTTCTTGTTTCTTCTTGAATTTTATTTCCTTTTTCTAACTCTTCAATTTGTCTTTTTGCTTCTACCTCAACAACAGTACCTGCATTACTAATAGAACCAACGTTTTTAGTCTCTGTACGTGTTCCAAGCTCTTCCGTTTTAGACACAGAAACATTGACATCACATCTCATACTACCTTCTTCAATCTTACAATCTGAAATATTAGCATAAAGAAGTATTTCTCTTAATTTTTCAAGATATAATCTTGTTTCTTCTGCGGAATTTAAGTCTGGCTCTGAAACAATTTCAATTAATGGAACCCCATTACGATTAAAATCTAAATAAGAAGTATCTTTATAATGAGAACTCTTACAAGTATCTTCTTCAATATGAATATCATGAATTCCAATTTTTTTCGTTTTCCCATCTACTTCAATTTCTACATATCCATTGATACCAATTGGATTTCTAGCTTGAGTAATTTGGTACCCTTTTGGTAAATCTGGATAAAAATAATTTTTTCTATCAAAAACAACAGTTTTGTTTATCGTACAATTTAAAACCATAGCAGCTTTTAATCCTAAACGAATTCCATATTCGTTCACACAAGGTAAAATTCCGGGTAATGCAAAATCAATTTCACTAATATTTACATTAGCCATTCCACCATAATTGTTGATAGAATCTGAAAACATCTTCGAATTTGTTTTTAATTCACAGTGAACCTCAACTCCAGCAGTTGTTTTATATTCGCTCATAACTACCTCCGTTTTTTTCTATTTTCTTTACATATTTTTTAGAAGAAATACGTTCACAAGTTTCTTCTTCTTTTTGCTTTTTTTCTCTATCAGATAAATACATCCATCCTCTAATCATAAGTACAGCTCCACATAGAACGATACAGTCATCCATATTTTCTTTATTGATATCCAAAGTTTCCTGTTCATTTGAAATATTCTCATTTGCTGAAACAGAAAGTGGATTTAATAAGAAAAGCGCACTTGCAAAGAAAATAGCCTTTGTATATTTTAATATTTTATTACTTTCTTCTCTTCTTAACATAAATATCACTACTTTAATTTCTCTTCTAAGAAAGAAGCAACACCATACATCTTCGCTTCTTCAAAACGATTTCCAATAATATGAAGCCCAATTGGCATACGATTGTCTTCTCCCATTTTAATATTTAATCCTGGAAGTCCCGCCATATTGACAGGAATTACTAATACGTCATCCATAAATGACTTTATTGGATCATCAAGATTTTCATCCAATCCATAAGCTACTGTTGTAGTAGTTGGACCAAATACAAAATCATAATCCTTAAATACTTTATCAAATTCTTCTTTCATTGCATTTCGAATCATGAGTGCTTTATCATAATAAGTTTTCGCATTATCTCCACTTAACAAATAACTACCAACCATAATTCTACGTTTTACCTCATTACCAAATCCTTCTTTTCTAGTTCTAGCATACATATCTTCAACTGATTCTGGATTACTTGTTCTATAACCAAATTTTACTCCATCAAATCGAGCTAAATTGCTACTAGCTTCACCCATGGCAATAATCTGATATAAGGTAACTGCTTGATCTAGATATTTCATATCAACATAGTCAACAATTGCACCATTTTCTTTTAAGATATCTACTACACGATTTAGTTTTTCTAATATAACTGGCGATACAATATCACTAACAAAGTAATTCGGAATAGCAATCTTCATACCAGCAATATCCTGACCAATATATCTTGTAAAATCTTCTGTTTCTCTATCTGCACTAGTTAAATCTTTATTATCTTTTCCCACCAAAGAATTTAATAATACTGCATTCTCATAAACACTTCTAGTCATAGGTCCAATTTGATCCAAACTTGATCCAAATGCAATAAGTCCATATCTAGAAATTCTGCCATACGTAGGCTTCATTCCAACAATTCCAGTATAACTAGCAGGCTGACGAATAGAACCACCAGTATCACTACCTAAAGCAAAGAAAACTAAATTACCTGCAACTGCACTAGCACTACCACCAGAAGATCCCCCTGTAATCTTAGTTTTATCTATAGGATTCTTAGGAGCTCCAAAATAACTAGTTCTACTAGTAGACCCCATCGCAAACTCATCCATATTAGTCTTTCCAATGATAATCATTTTAGCACTTTTTACTTTTTCAATTACAGTAGCATCGTAAATAGGAATATAGTTTTCTAACATCTTTGATGCACAAGTAGTTCGAATTCCTTTTGTAGAAATATTATCTTTTATCGCAATAGGAATCCCCCATAATAAATTATCTTCTTCTACTCCCTGTTCCACTAATTTTTTAGCTTCTTCTAATGCCTCTTCACGACACAAAGTAATAAAACTATTTAAATCCTTATTTTCTTCTATTCTTACATAACATTCTTCTACTAAATCAACAGGAGTAATCTTCCTATCAACTAATAATGCATGAATTTCTTCTATACTTAAATCTAAATATTTATTCATTTACCATCACCGGAACCTCTACAAAATTACCAGTAGTTACTGGAACATTTTTCTTAATCTCTGTAAATTCTACTTCTCTTGTATCTTGATCATCCCTTAAAACAGATTCATGTTCTACAGGAGTAACCAAAAGACTAGAAGATTCTACTTCAATATCTTTAATCTTTTCTACATCAGATAAAAGCTTCTTTAAGTTTATCTGATATGTTTCTATTTCATCATCTGTAACTTCAATACGAGCTAGATGTGCAACATGCAATACTTCTTCTTTCGTTAACTTATCCATAATAACCTCCAGAATAAAAAAATTATACATAGTATTATAACAAATAACTACGTATAATTATATCACATTTTGAAACAAATTTATCATTTTTCTTTTTCTTCTATAATTGTTGCATAGGAATCCAAATATTGTCGAACTAGTTCCTTTGGTTCTACCTTTTCAGGACTATGACAAGTCATAGAATCAAGAAGTCCATCTTGCATTACAATATGATGTGTAATAAAAACATTAAAGTCTTCAATACTCTTTGAAAAACGAACTAAAGCAGATGCTTGCTTTTTAGTAATTTCATCTGGCATCATGAAAAATCCAAGACGTCCATATTTGTTTATGTTCTCTTCATCATATTTTGTAGTATTAAAAAATACAATATGCCCCATTCTCACCAAAAAGTACGCAATGACTTCTGGTTGATGTCTCGGATTTAGTTGTTGAAAGATTGGCATATCTGGATAATGTTCTTTTGCATAGTCTAATAATATTTTACTATGCAAAAACCCTTCCTCTACTTCACCATAAAAATGAACTTGTCCATCTTCAAAATTATTCTTTTCATCATCTCTTCCATAAATAAAAGCTATCTTATAGGAATCCATATTATCACCCAAACTTTTCTTCTAATTCTTCTTCATTCCATACTGGAATATTTAATTTTAAAGCTTTCTCATATTTACTACCAGGATTTTCTCCAACAATCACAGCTGTCGTTTTTCCACTAACAGAAGAAGATGTTTTTCCACCAAGAAGCTCTATCTTGCTTTCTACTTCATCTCTTGTATACTTTGTAAGCGTACCTGTAATAACAAATGTCTTGTTATAGAAATTATCATTATTTTTTATTTTAGGACCAGTATAGGTCATATTTAATTGAAGATCTTTTAATTCTTGTATTAAAGTTTGATTCTTTTCTAAAGAAAAGAAATCAATAATACTTTTCGCAATAATTTCTCCAATATCAGGAATACTATTTAACTCATCAAATTCTGCATTCATCAAATGATCTAAAGTTTCATAATGGATAGATAGCATCTTCGAAGTCTTTTCCCCTACATTAGGAATACCTAAGCCAAATAATAATCGTTCTAAAGAATTAGTTTTACTATTTTCAATCGCTGTTAATAAATTATCAATACTCTTATCTCCATAACCTTCTAAAGAAGTAAGTTCATCACGATAATGACCTAGTCGATAGATATCTGAAATATCTTTGATATAACCCATATTATAAAAGTCTTCAATAATTCTATCTCCTAACCCATCAATATTCATAGCCTTTCTAGAAACAAAGTGACAAAGACCTTCGATTTTTCTAGCAGGACAGTGTGGATTCAAGCAATAATAATCTACTTGTCCCTCTTTTTTGTGGATAAAGTTTCCACACATTGGACAAGTTCTAATCATCTCAAAATCTTTTTCTTCTCCAGTACGTCTTTCTTTTTTTACTTCCCCCACTTCTGGAATTACATCTCCAGCCTTATGAATAGATACAATATCTCCTATTTTCAATTCTTTGGCAAGAACGTAATCTTCATTATGAAGAGTCGCACGAGAAATGGTACTTCCAGCAACAATGACTGGTTCAAGTACTGCATTCGGTGTAATCTGTCCAGTTCTCCCAACAGTAAAAATAATATCTTTTAATTTCGTTAGTACTTCTTCTGCCGGAAATTTATAAGCAGTGGCCCATTTTGGATGATGTGCAGTAAAACCTAGCTTTCGCTGTTCTTCAATATTATTTACCTTAATTACAACACCATCGATATCATAAGATAAAGTTGGCCTATCTTCTCCTTTATGAGAAATATAGGAAAGCACTCCTTCGATATCTGTCACCAATAAATTATTTGGATTCGTTTTAAACCCTAAGTCTTTCATATATTTTAAAGCCTCATAGTGTGTTTTAATCCCATAATCTTCTGGATTTGGTAAATGGTAAATCCAACAATCTAATTTACGAGAAGCCGCAATTTTAGAATCCAATTGACGAATAGATCCAGCTGCAGCATTACGACAGTTCTGAAGAAGTGGTTGATTCTTTTTCGCACGTTCCTCATTTAACTTACGAAGAGTTTCTTTTGCCATATAGATTTCTCCACGTACTTCAATATCAATTGGTTCTTTTAAGGTAAGAGGCACTGTCTTAATTGTTTTTACATTATGTGTGATATCTTCTCCAACAGTACCATCTCCACGTGTAGCAGCTGTAATTAATTTTCCTTTTTCATAATGAAGGGAAACACTTAACCCATCGATTTTAAGTTCACATACATATTGAGGTTGATACCCTTCTTTTCGAATTCTACTATCAAAAGAACGAATTTCTTCCTCATTAAACACATTTCCTAAAGACATCATAGGGATTGCATGAGTTACTTTTTGAAATTCATCTAAGACAACACCACCAACACGATGAGTTGGAGAATCATCTCTAACATATTCTGCAAATTTTTCTTCTAAAATAAATAATTCTCTTAAGAATTTATCAAATTCTTGGTCTGTAATCGTCGGATTATCTAAAACATGATAATTGTAATTTGCTTCATTCAAAATATCAACTAATTCATCGATTCTTTCTTTCATTATAATCATCTCTTTCCTTGTATCCTAATATATTTAATAATTTTTCTCGGTGTCTCTTATATCCCTCTAAATAATATTTTTTCTTTTCTTCTGGCATAGGATATTCTGTTTTCTTTTCAATTCGCTCAAATACTTTATTTAAGTTTTCTTCTCCTATTATCCATAACTTATCTCTTATAATATTTAAATAATTTTCATTACTTACTTTTTTAAAAGATTCAAGTGACTTATATAGTAAATCATCTTCTATCTTACAAGGATCATCTTCACAAAACTCCACATTAATCCCTGGATAATAACAATATAAGTCTGGATATAACCTTTCATTATCAAAAATAGGTGCAATATCAATATTATTTTCTTTTTCTTCAATCATCCAATTTCCAGAATGTCTATCTGACTGACAAACCAAAACATCAAAAAGATAAATATTTACTAATTTTTCCATCAAAGAGCGAATAACTTCTCTTTTATCTGGATGAAATTGATATCGATATTCTAAAGCATCCCAAATGTTTTCTAAACTGTTATATCGATTTTCATCAAGAAAAGAATCACCAAAATTCATAGTTTTAGAATAAAAACTATAAAGAATATCTTGACCTGTTAAATAATTAGCATCCGGTCTTTTATAATCTTTAGAAATATTTCCTTCTCTAATGTCCCCCAATACTGCTAAGTCATAATCTACACAAGGAATTCCAAAATCATGAGCTAATTCTTCAGCAATCAACTCATTATAAGGACTAATTTCCTTATAATCTGTAAATTTATAATAATATGTTTTTCCATGATAATCAAAAGAAAAAACAAGGGAATATGGTTCATCATGAATCACATTTACTAAAGGACTTTCTTTAATAGTTCTTGTAATCATTGTATTTACTCCAATTTCTTTTAACATTTCATCTACTTCAACAAAGCCTTCTTTTCTTGCCATGATATCATATCCTTTTTATATTTTCGTTATTTAATATTTGTTCTAATTTTTTCCGATGTTTCTGGTATCCATCTAAATAATATTTTTTCTTTTCTTCTGGCATAGGATATCCTGTTTTTGTCTCAATTCGATCAAATACTTTATTTAAATTTTCTTCTCCTATTATCCACAATTTATCAAAAATAAGATTAGAAAACTCTTCACTACTGGTAAATAAAAATCTAAGAATTGATTGATACGCATTTTCTAAGTCATCATCTAAAGTATCCCAAGAATCTAAATAAGTAGGTGCAACATCACTATCTACTCTTAAAGAAACTAAACGAGAAGAATCAGGATAAATTCTTTCATTATCAAATAAAGGAGCAACAGAAATCCCCTTACTTGACTCTACAATTTCCCAATTAAAAGATTGTCTATCCAATTGATAAGTAAGAATATCAAAAAAGTAAATAGAAATAATTTGACTCATCAAAGAACGAATTATACTTCTTTTATTGGGATAATCTTGATATTTACACTCTAAAACATCCCAAATATTTTCTAAATTATTAAACTGTTCTGTATCCCGAGTTCCAATTCCCCAGGTTTCTTTAAAAATGTCTTCCCCTGAAATATAACTTTTATCATCCTCTTTATAATTTAAAGAAATTGTTCCAGGAACAGTGTCTAAAATCGCAAGATCATAATCTACACAAGGAATCCCAAAATCTTTAGCTAGTTCAGAAACTATGAGTTCATTATATGGATTGTACCAACTCCTAACATTTCCTTTATAAAAATATTTTTTACTTTGATAAATAAAAGAAATTGATCTGTCAGAATTACTATGTTCTACTTTATGTACATTGGGATCTTGAATAATACTTTTCCAACTACTAGTATCAACCCCAATTTCTTCTAACATCTGATTGATATCTATAAATCCATCTATTCTAGTCATAATAATTTCTCCAATTATTCATTAATTGTAGAAGTCTTAATCCATTCTCCTAAATCCTCATCTACAATTCTTGATTTTACTGCTTCATAGGTTGATTCCATATCATAGGGACCATATAAGTCTTCCTTTTCAGTATCGATAATATAAAAGAAAAGCTCTACACTTTCATTCGCTGATTTTGCACATTTAAACCCTACATAACGTTCGCCACTTTGAAACTCTGTAACATATGCCTCAAATCCAATTTGCTTTTTTCCGTTTTTAATTTCAAACAAATCATCTATATATTTACCAACGACCATCGTCGTTTCCCCAGTCTTTTGAATAGCATACTCGTGAGGAAGATCATCATAAGTCCAAGTGTCTGTAAATAAACTACACCCAGTGATAACAAAAAGAAATAAAATTACTACAAAAACTTTCTTTATTTTTTCCATAATTCTCTATTATATACTCCTTCATCAATCAGTTTTTCAAGGCTAGAAACAACATAATCCTTATCCTCTTTATAAGTAACTCCCATCCATTTAGAACTTGTTGGGATTACTAAAACATCTGCTCTATTTTCATGAATCATATCTGTTAATACATCTGGAATTAAAAATTCACAGGTAGCCAAAGACTCACTATGATTTTTAAAAAATTCTACCATTTTTTCTTCAATATAAGAAAATATTGCTGGTGTGAATCCAAATAAGTTCATAGCGACCATTTCATTTTCTAAAACTTCAAAATTAGCTGATCCGTCTAATGGAGAAGCAATAATCTCTCCATTTTCTTTTCGTTCAATATTACTTTCAATCAATAAGTCTAAATTCTCTCCATCTACTCTACATACACCACGTTTAACAGAACCATGCTCTGTTAAAGTGTTTTTTACATAATAACCGACCATTCCAAATTTTTCTTTATTGGATTCCTTCTTAACATTCTTTAAAAACTCAGCAATTTGAAAATAGGCATCTCTCCCATAGAAGTCATCCGCATTAATTACAATAAAGTTTTCATGAATAACATCTTTGGCACAATAAATAGCATGAGCAGTTCCCCAAGGTTTTTTCCTATCTTCAGGCATCACTACACCTTCAGGTATAAAATCCATTTTTTGGAATACATATTCTACTTTAATAAATGGTTCTATTCTCTTACCAATCGTATCCTTAAAATCTTGTAAATTTTCCTCTTTAATAATAAAGACAATTTTCGTAACCCCAGCATCAATCGCATCATGAATAGAATAATCTGTTAAAAATTCCCCATTTGGACCAAAAGGTTCAATTTGTTTAAGACCTCCAAAACGACTTCCCATGCCTGCTGCCATAATCAATAATGTTAAATTTTCTTTTTCCATAAAATCTCCTTTAATTTAAAATTTATTTATATAAAGAAATAAGATAAAATTATCACAACTTACTAATATGAAATTCATATTTTACAATTTTGTAACTAATTATTTTACTTTTTTTATTCATACTACTAAGCTAAATATCTCACAATTTTACTATTTTAACAAGCCTTTCTCTTCTCAAATAACTTTTCTCTTTGAATATGCCTATAATCTGCTGCTTTTCTTTCTAATTCAAAAAGACTTCCTATAAAGGAAGATGAATTTCCCGTAAGAGATGCAAAAACAGAATCTTCATCATCAAAATTTTTTCTCATAACTGAACTAGAAAAAGTTTTATTATTAGAATCATACATTGATTGAAAATAAAAAGCATGAAACCCTATACAATCTTTCGTATTTGGAAAAATAGAACCTAATCTTTCTCCAAATGTAGAATCTAAAGTTTGAATAAAAACAGACTTTTCATCTTTAAAAAGTTGAACACTATAACAAATCCCATAAAAATCTTGACGGTTAAACTGATTCAATCTGAAAATAAAACCATTTTCTATCTGTTTTTCTATTTCATCAAAACTAATCATACTACTATACCTTCTTTAAACTCTTATGATTTTTCATTAATTTCCTAATTCCATGCGGACTCTTAAATGCAATACTAACTAGTGTATTAGAAACTTCTACAATTCTTCCAGCACCAAACACATCATGATAAACATAATCTCCTACATTCCATTCGACATCTTCAGAATAGAATTTCTCTTCTTTTTGTATTGGAACTTTTACCTCTTCTTTTTCTACATGTGTTTTTTCTAATAAATCATCCTCTATTTCAGAAATGAATCTGCTTGGTGGATTAATCTGATCCCTTCCAAAAAGCATCCTTCTTCTAGCATTAATTAGATATAACTTTTCCTTTGCTCGTGTTATTGCTACATAAGCAAGTCTTCTTTCTTCCTCAAGTTCTTGATTATCCATCAAACTATTCATATGTGGAAAAATACCTTCTTCCATACCAACAACAAAAACCTGTTTGAATTCTAGACCTTTAACAGAATGAACTGTCATTAGGCTAACCTTATTACTACTATCTTTATAGTCTTCACGATCACTAACTAAACTAACCTCGAATAAAAAGTCCTCTAAAGAAATTAGTCCATCTCGTTCTTCAAATGCTTTTGTAATAGATTTAAATTCTTCTAAGTTTTCTAATCGAATATCTGCTTCTAAAGTTTTTTCTCCCTCTAGTTCACGACGCATTCCAGTAGTATCTAAAATTTTATCTACAAGTTCTGTTAAAGTTAAATCTTCAGAAACTCTTTTTAAATCTTCGATAATCTTTTTAAATTCTAATTCCTTTCCAGATTGAATCACTTCATAGATACTTTTTCCCTCAATCTCTGAAAGAGTAGATAAATTTTGAATTGTCTTTAATCCAATTCCTCTTTTTGGAGTATTAATTACTCTAAGCAAAGAAACATTATCCTTTTCATTGTGAATTAATCTTAGGTATGCCATTAAATCTTTAATTTCTTTTCTAGAATAAAAGTAAAAACTTCCAACAACACGATAAGGAATATTTTCTTTTAACATTTCTTCTTCTAAAGTACGTGATTGAGCATTGGTACGATATAAAACAGCTACTTCATCAGCCTCTACTCCTTGATCAAGAAGTTTTTTTATACTTGATGCAACAAAGTGAGATTCATCTTTTTCATCATAAGAACGATAATAAGTGATTTTTTCTCCGTCCCCCTGATTACTCCAAAGATTTTTATCTTTTCTACTTTGATTATTTCGAATGACCTGATTTGCTGCATTCAAAATATTTTGTGTAGAACGATAATTTTGCTCTAGTTTAATTGTCTTTGTTTCTTTATAATCCTTCTCAAAATTTAAAATATTCCTGTAATTTGCTCCACGGAATGCATAAATACTTTGATTTTCATCACCAACCACACAAATATTCCTATACTTCGCACTTAACATCTTAGTTAAAATATATTGTGCTTCATTTGTATCTTGATACTCATCGATTAAAACATAACGAAAACGATCTTGATACTTTTCTAGTATATATGGATATTTTTGAAATAAACGAATTGGTAATATTAGTAAATCATCAAAATCAATAGAATTATTTTCACGTAATTTTCTTTCATATGCCTCAAAAACCTGTAACACAATTTTTTCAAACTCAGTAGTTGCATATCTTTCATACATTTCTGGGGTCATAAGTTCATTTTTACAACCACTAATTTTATTTTTTATGGCAGTTGGATTATATTGTTTTGGATCCAAATCCATACTTTTTAAAATTCTTTTAATGACAGTTAAGGAATCATCACTATCCATAATTACAAAATTACGATCATATCCTAATAACTCGTAATTCTCTCTTAAGATTTTTAATCCAAAAGAATGGAATGTAGATACTTGAATTCCATTTGCCACATCCCCTATTAATTTAATTAATCTAGACTGCATCTCCTTGGCAGCTTTATTTGTAAATGTTATCGCTAAAATATGAAAAGGATTCACCTTTTTTTCCTCAATTAAATAAGCAATTCTAGTTGTTAATACTTTAGTTTTTCCACTTCCTGCTCCTGCTAAAATAAGTAGAGGTCCCTCTGTTGATACCACTGCTTCCTTTTGTTGTTCATTTAAGTTATCTATATTCATTATTTCTACCTACTTCCTATAACAATTATACTATAATAAACTATATACTCCAACGAAATTGACAAATTTTCTTAAAGTTCTTCTTGAGATAAAATACAAAACATGATGTAGGAAATTGTCTGAAGGTCAGAAACATCAAAAAAGACATCTTTTTTTCCACGAGAAACACATTTTATATATCTAAAGCTATGATAGGAACAAAAAGAATTGACAGGAACATCCAAAAAATTAGATATTTTCACTGCCAAATCTAAACGTAAATTTCCACTATTCAATTGATTCCTAAGTGCATAATAATTTACACCTAGCAAAGAAGCTAGTTTACTAACTGTATCAATTTTTTTTGCACTAAGCAATTGAAAAAGTTTTGTTTGATCTAACATTAATTAATAGGAAATCCTTGTCTATATAATCTTTGTTTAATTTGATACTCTAATTCTTTCCCATCATATTTGCGACTTAATTTCCTATATAATTTTTGATATTCTTTTTGATAGATTTCTTCATTCTTTGACTCATCCTGTTTCATACCCAGCAGTCCTTGATCAATTAAATAGGAATGATATCCAAGTGAAGTTAAGTAATTTTTAATTTTTTGTTTTAATAAATAATTACTTTTAGAGTGATTAGAACGAACCTGTTTTAAAATTAATTTTTCAATCTTAGAAAGTTCAATTTCTTCTGTGTACTCTAGCATAATCTGATTGACCTGTTCTGATGTTACATCTAAATTACTAAGTTCTTCCTTTAGTTTCAATGGACCATTAGTACCAAGGAAAATCGCATCATGAACCAAAGCACGACCATAAACTTCATCATTTAAATATCCTTGTTCTTTTAAACGAGATATTGTAGAATAAACAAAATCATTAGAATATCCCTTTTTCAAAAGATATTTCTTTAATTGCTGTGTACTCCTCATACGAATTTTCAAATATTTTAAAGCATCAAAATAAATCTCATAAATAACATTTTCTTCTTCAATAGATTGAAGTAAATCAGATGTTATTCTCTTTTTTATTAAAAGATTATACTTTAAAATAATATCTTCATAAGTTTCTATTTCCGTTCCATCTTCAAGCTTAATTAAATATTTTCCTTGTTTTTTCTTTTGATACTTTATAATTTTCATACTTATCCTCCATACTCTTTACTAATTATATTATACAACAGTGTACATTTGTTCGGCAAAAGAAATTAAAAAAAGAGTAAAAAAGATTTTCTTCTTTACTCAAGTCAATCTTAACTTTTTTCTGGCATCTTTTTCTGTTGATATATTTTTGTCTTCGTAGGCGATTTTAAGACAATTGCCATTTGTTCTTCATCATAATAAATTTTATCATATTGACATAAAGAATAAATTCCACTAATATCTAAAAAATCACTCGGCCTATTCCATCTCATTTTACTTGCTAATTCATGAATCACATCTAACAAATATTGACAATTATTAGAGCAATTATCAGGAAAAGAAACCAGATAAAGTGGACCACTATCCTCATCAAAAACACGATAACCATGATTAAAATATTGACTATGTCTTTTAACATAATGATCCATTTCTTCTCTTAATCCTTGTCGTAAATAACAAAGCTGATTCAAACCAAATTCTAATGCTCCAACATTAAAATACCTATTCAAAATAGCATTTGGTGAACTGTATAGAAAAAAACTGCCAGACATATTACCCAAACTCTGATAAAGTTTTAAATTGTCAATATAATGAATTTCAGATATATCAGTAATAAACCCATGCGCTAAAGCCATGGGAATCAAATCATTATACTCTAAACTATTCTTCCACTCCATAAAAACCTCCATATAATAATATTTTCTTTACAATTATATTATATGTGTATTTGTTACACATTATAAGAGAATTTTTAAATTTTACACAAAAAAAAGAATTGAATGTCAATCCTTTTTTACAGTAATTAAATCTTCAGAAATTTCCTCTAAAGCTCTCCCCAAATTTTTCTTCGAAACATACTTATATTCAGGCATTTGGTAATGCTTCGTTGCAGTCATTTGTTTACTACGTTTACTAATAATATGAACCAATTCATACTTTGAATCAATAACGTTTAAAATTTTATCGATTGATGGATAAATCACTGTATCACCTTCCCTATCTTAATAATAAAAACAAATAAGAAATAATACAAGAAATTTACGCGAAATTATACAAAAGTTTACAAATTTACACAAGAATCAAAAATTTTACAATTTAAATATCATTTTTATGAAAAAAATATGATTTTTAAAACCTAAAATTTAAATTACTAATAATCTATTATTTTACTAAAATATTAATTATATTACTTTAGATATGGCATAACTATACTACTTAAAGAAATCCTCTTTATCAAAGATTTTTCCTCTACTAATCCATCTTTTATGAATTTTTCCATTTCCTCACTAGATATGACTCTATCTTTAGAAAACTGAAAATTATCAAAAAGAAGTTTTTGACTATCAGGTTAAACATAATCTGTATAATACCATATAGATTCATCAAATGGTTTTCCCTCCTCTAAACATTCCAATAGATGTAATGCCATAATTTCATATGGCAATGAAACCACATTATCTAAATAACCATAAGTTCCAAAAGTACCACACTCTACATAAGGATTTAAAAAAATATAAGAACTAATATCCCATCTTTGACTTGGTTCAAAAATATAATCTTTTAAACCATAATCTATAAATCGTTCTAAAAATTTTTCTTGCTAATCATATCCTTTTATAATAGATTCTGTCAAAGGATTGGGCTTTTCATCACTATATGGCGATAACTCAATAGTAGAAGAGGAAAAAGGATAAGGATTAAATTCATCCCCACAGATTACTCTTGCTACACCGACTGGTAATTCGACAGTTTCAAAAATCGTTTTCCCCTTTTGGAAAGAATTAATTAACTTTACAAAATCTGTTAATTCTTGTTGAGATGTAATACTTAATCTATAAAATTTTATTCTTCTTGCTTGCTCTTCTCTATATATTTTTATTTTTTTATCATCCAAAAACATGTTATAAACTTCATACTTTGACTCATTATTTTCGTTGTCCACTTTAATAATCTTCATAAAAAACCTTCAAAATGTAAAATTATTTTATCATAGAGAAAATAAAATTAACACCACTTTAATCAAAAAGAAAAAAGTCTTTCGACTTTTATCTAAAATTACAGCAAGAACCACATTGAATTTCGCTACATACATTTTCTTCACAACAAGAATATGCTGGACGATATGTATGACGGAATACATGGTGATTAATTACTCTAGTACGAATTGGGCAAACGTGTTGAACATCATGCATAATTGTACGGTGTACTTGACGTTCTCTCATTGGTTCCATAACAGGTCCTTGTGTAGTAGCAGGTGAAGCCATATTACCCATCATGTTATTATTGTTCATTTCAACATCAATATCAACGTTCATATTTTCTGCATTAAATTCATTATTCATTTGATTTTGCCTATCATAACAAGAATTTCTAAACATATTTTTTCCTCCTATCTACTTTATAATATTCAGGAAGAAAAATATGAACCGGTGCATTCGCCCAGAAAAATGAAATTTTTTTATTTTTTTTAAAATGGTAATTTCATATTCCCATTCATCATTTGCTTCATCATTTTTTTCATCTGATCAAATTGAGATAATAATTTATTTACCTCTTGAACAGAAAGTCCACATCCTTTAGCAATTCTAGTTTTACGACTAGCTTTAATAATTTCTGGATTCTTTCTTTCTTTTGGCGTCATAGATAATACAATAGCCTCCACATGTGCCATTTGTTTAGGATCTATTTTCACTTGATCTAAATTCATTTTTTTAGCACCAGGCAATAATTTTAACAAATTCTCTAAAGGACCTAACTTTTTAATTTGCTTCATTTGTTTTAAAAAATCATCCAAATCAAATTTACCAGATTGCATCTTCTTAGCAGCATTCATAGCTTCTTTTTCATCAATCGTCTCAGTCGCTTTTTCAACCAAAGAAATAATATCACCCATACCAAGAATACGTCCTGCCATGCGTTCTGGATCAAATTGATCTAGGCCATCTAATTTTTCACTAACACCAACAAATTTAATAGGGACATGTGTTAAATGACGAACTGACAAGGCAACTCCACCCCTAGTATCTCCATCAAGTTTAGTTAATATTACACCTGTCAATTGCAAAGCATCATTAAATCCTTCAATAACATTAATTGCATCTTGCCCCATCATAGAATCGATTACTAATAGCACTTCTTGTGGATGAACTTCTTTATTAATATTTTGCAATTCTTCCATCAATTCTTCATCAATATGAAGACGACCAGCTGTATCAATCAAAACATAATCAAAATGATTTTCTTTTGCATATAAACATGCATTTTTTGAAATTTCTACTGGATCTTTTTTACCCTCTTCATAAACTTCAATACCTAATTGCTTTCCAATTTGTTTCAACTGATCAATCGCTGCTGGACGATAAACATCGCAAGCAACAAGTAATGGCTTTTTGGCATGTTTTTTTCTTAAAAAGTTAGATAATTTTCCAATCGTTGTTGTTTTTCCTGAACCTTGTAGCCCAACCAACATTAATATTGCTGGATTACCATTCGTATTTAATGGCACACTTTCTCCACCAAGTAGTTCAGTAAGCTCATCCTTTACAATTTTTACAAATAAGTCTCCTGGTTTAATACTCTTTTGCACTTCTTCTCCAAGAGCCTTTTCCTTAACCGTATTTGTAAATTCCTTTACAACTTTATAATTAACATCCGCCTCCAATAAAGCAAGACGAATTTCTCTCATCATTTCACTAATATTATCTTCTGTAATTTTTCCATAACCCTTAATCTTATGCATTGCATTTTGCAATCGATCTCCTAGTGATTCAAACATCTTAGTCCCTCCTTGTATATTTAACATTATACTATAAATACGAAATAGAAGAAAACATTTTTAGTTAGAAAAGAAAAATAGTATAAGAAAAATTCTCATACTATATATGTATTTATTGATTATTAACATTATCTATTGGTGTAGAATTCATAGAATTTAAACTAGGAATATCAATAGGTGTAGAAGTTCCAAGATTAGATACTCCAGTTTGCATAGAAGAATCGGTAACAAAATTTTCAGTAGAAGAAGGAAATTCTTGATTCATAGTATTTGAATTGGGAATGGTGTCTACCATAGGCGGTAGAACAGGAATCGCAAAATCAAATTGTTGAGAAGATTCATTTACACCAGTAAAAGAAGAGGTTGTCTGTTCTAATCCAACAATGTTTACTGGATTTATACTTTGGACAGGTACAGAAGCTGAATTGAATCCTACTTCTGGCGTAGAAACGCCTACTGGTTGTACGTTTTCCACAGATACTGGTGTTTGAACTACATTTGCACTGAAGTTTTGTGGCGTTGCTTCAACCGTTGGTACTACTTCTGGCGTAGAAACACTTACTGGTTGTACGTTTTCCACAGATACCGGTGTTTGAACTACATTTGCACTGAAGTTTTGTGGTGTTGCTTCAACTGTTGGTACTACTTCTTGAGTAGAAACGCTTACTGGTTGTACGTTTTCCACAGATACTGGT
Source organism: uncultured Caryophanales bacterium (assembly GCA_949948745.1). Lineage (GTDB taxonomy): Bacteria > Bacillota_I > Bacilli_A > RF39 > UBA660 > Alloscybalousia. The sequence continues at coordinate 12,971 of CATLHA010000006.1, read as the reverse complement.
GTTTGAATTACATTTGTACTGAAGTTTTGTGGTGTTGCTTCAACCGTTGGTACTACTTCTGGCATAGAAACACCTACTGGTTGTACGTTTTCCATAACTGGAACATTAGTCGCTACAGCTAATAAGTCATTTGTTTTAAATTGATTTTCTTTATCACTCGAATTAGGAAGAAATTCTACAAAATTAACCGCATTAGAAAGTTCAGAATTAATAGGATTTCCTCCCACCATTTGAGGAGTATTTTTTACTGGAACATCTTCCTCCTCATCTACACCTGAAATAGTCATAAAAGAAGTCTGTATCGCAGATTCCTTTTTCTCATCATCCACTGGAGTTATTTCTGAATTTACAGTACTAATTTCCTCTTTTGTATGTGACGTTTTTAACAAAGTATCTAACATAGGATTCACATATTCATCCTTCTTCTCGTTTGGATTTATGTCATTATTATTAAAATCGCCTGAATTGATAGAATTCATCATATCAACAGGAACTGTATGATAAATGTATTCAAACTTTCCAAATCCTAATATTGGATAAAACAAAAAAGGAAGAAATAATAAACCAAATCCAAAAAGTACACCTCTACCAAACATACCTGCCAAACGGAAAGGAAGTTTTATTAGTAAATAAACATTGTAAAATGGAACAAATAACAATAAAAATTTCCAACCTTTTTTATAAAGAATATCAAACAATAAGTAAAAATTATAGAATGGAATAAAAACACCCCACGCAGGCTTTCCAGCCTTTTTATAAATTTTGCATAATCCCATCATATAAATAACTAGTAAAACTAATGAAACAACCAAAAACTTTGTAATATCAGTTGCAGAAAAATAATAATTAATCGACCATTTGAAAGGCATAAAAAACATCTCCTATCTACTTGTCCAATTCGTAACCACATTACAACTACTACTTTGTGGCATAGGATTTGGCATTTCTAGTTTTACAATCATAGGTATTTTAAATGCACTACCGAAAGCAAGGCAATTACCTACTTGTAATGACTTCTGTTTTTCAATCGTATCTTCAGTAATATTAGGAATCATTTTTGTAATATACTCAATATCACGTGGATGACTCATCTTAAAAATTACAAAATTGCTACATTGTGAAATTACTGTTTCACTTAAATCAACAGGTCTTTGAGAAATAAGAGCCATAACAACTCCATATTTTCTACCCTCTTTTGCAACACGATCAAAAATATTATATCCAAATAAGAAATCATCCTGATCTCTTTGAACATAACGGTGAGCCTCCTCTAACATAATATTAAATGGAATACTACCTCTTTGAACTTTTCTAGAAAATTCAAAAATTAAACGTGTAAAAATTTTTACAATAGATTTCGCAAAAGCATCATCTACATCTTCTAAATTGATATTAATAATTTGAAACTTCTGATTATCCTTAATAATTAAACTACTTAAATATTGATCTAATCTAACAAATTCTTTATAATCGAAAAATTTTGCATTAGGTCCAATAACCAAATCATGAAGCTTAACTTTTAAAGTAATAGCATCTGCGTACACATTTTCATTTCTTAACCAACCTTCACTAATTAAAGCAAAGTTTAAAGCATTTTCCATATCATTTAAAGTAAAATAATGTGTTTTATCAGGCTCATACTGATTTAGAGCAGGATCAATAAATTTATTTACATACTCAGTTAACAAAACTCTTTCAGAAAATTGATCAGAAGAATCAATTAAGAAACATTCTTGCAATTTTCTAGTATAACCAACACCCTGTACAGTAGAATTCAAATTAAATTCATTTGTAGGACATGTATTAAAGATAGAAAAAATTTCATCACGTTTGCTTGCTGAACCTTGATTAGAATACATAATTGTCATAATTGCATTAGCAATTAAATGATTTTTATATCTTGTAGCTTCTGCATCAGATTGTGAAAATATTTTTACTAATTTCATCATTTTTTCAATAATCGATAATTGTGTATGTGTCGTTGCTGATAATAGTAATGCAATATCTTCAACACTTAATAGCCAAATCGGTATACTAAGTAATTCCCCACTATGAGAACTGTTCACATTTGTTGTAAAAAAGCGATAATGATAATTTGGATTTATTTCATTAATTTTAGAAAATGCTGTGTAATATTCCCCAGAAGAATCAAAAATTAAAAAATTAGATTTAAAAGGAACAAATTGAGGATTATAAAATACATTTTGTATAATTCTAGCAACACCACAACTTTTTCCACTACCTGTATTTCCAAAGTAACAAGTATGTGTACTAAACATTTCATTGATATCTGCATAAACCTTTTTGGAAGAATAAAATGGACTAATTCCAAGCTCCATATATCCGAATCCAGGATTTCCTACAATTAAAGAAAGTTCATCCACAGTTAAAGCACGGATAGAGGCATTTAAACTCGGTTTTCTAAGAACACCACCAATAAACTTTCCACTTTCTATTTCCCCTAATAATTTAACTTTAACTGAACCATCTAATAATTCCTTTACTTCTCCTAAAATCGTTTTTTCATTATCTTGTAAAATTAAAGGCATATTCATAATATCAGACTCTAAAGCTGATGTATCCTTTAGCTTTATCTGAACATCTTGATCTCCTATAAACATAATCTTTTCAAACATAGTAATCCTCCTAAAATTAGTCAAATATTATTTTCTATCCATTAATAAATTGTATTGTTATCAAATTGTTGTTGTTGAATTGATGGCTGCTGTTGTTGTACAGGTTGCTGTTGTTGAGCTTGTTGATGAGAATATGTCCATCTAGCATAAACATCTGCACTATTACTTTGTGGCATAGGATCAGGCAACTTCATACGTATAATTGTTGGAACCTTAAAGGCTTGTCCAAATCCAACACAATGTCCAACTTGTAAAACTTTTTGTTTATCCACAATCTCAGAATTAATATTAGGTACCATTTTCTTAATATATTCCACATCTCTTGGATGGTTCATCTTAAAAATCAAGAAATTACTACATTGAGAAATAACTGTATCACTAATTTCAACAGGACGTTGTGAAATTAATGTCAACATAACCCCATATTTTCTTCCTTCTTTAGAAATCCTATCGAAAATATTATACCCAAGTAAAAATTGATCATTATCATTTTGAATATAACGGTGAGCCTCTTCCAAAATAATATTGAATGGAACAGAAGCTCTTTGATCCAACTTTTTCGCAAAATCAAAAACAATCCTTGAAAAAATCTTCGCAAGTACTTTAGCAAAAGAATCATCAACATCTTCTAAGTTAAAGTTAACTACTTGATATTTTCTACCATTATTATCAAACAATAAATCATGCAAATAAGTGGTCTTATCAATGAACTTATCAAGTTTAAAGAATCTTGAATATCCACCAATAATTAAAGTATGTAGTCTTACTTTTAAAGTAACCGCATCTCCATATGTCTTATCATTTTTTAACCAACCTTCACTAATTAATGTAAAGTTTAAAGCAGTCTCTAAATCTTCTAGAGTAAAATAATTAGTCTTAGTCATAACCATACGATCAAAATCATCATTAATAAAATCTGCAACATATTTTGTAATCAAAACACTTTCTGCAAATTGACCAAGAGAATCGATAATAAAACATTCACGAAATTTCCTACTATATCCAACACCCATAACCTCTGTTTCTAAGCTAAAATTATGTGTAGAACAAGAGGTTAAAATAGAGAAAATATCATCTCTTTTCTTAGCTGATGTCTCATTAGAATATAAAATACTCATAATTGCTTTGGCAATCAAATGATCTTTATATGCTTCTACGTTAATATCTGGAGACTGAAAAATATTTACTAATTGAATCATTCTCTCAATAATAGGAATTTGTGTAGGGCTCGTAGCTGATAATAACAAAGCAAAATCATCTACTGTTAATAACCATAAAGGAATTCTTAATTTCTCTGCTTTATCCGTAATTTCATCCGAAGTAGAATATAAATTATATCTGTAATTTGGATCAATTGTATTAATTTTTGAAAAGGCATTTTTATATTCACCAGTGGAATCAAAAATAATAAAGTTTGCATTATAAGGTAAAAAACCAGGGCAATTAAACAAGTTTTGTAAAATACTAGCAACTCCACAACTTTTACCACTACCAGTATTTCCAAAAATAGCCAAATGTGCACTAAAAATATCATTTACATTAACACGAATTGGATAATCATTATAAAGAGGACTATAACCAAGCATAATAGCATCATTACTATCTTGCATAACAAGCATTGCGAATTCATCCCTATTAATAATTCTAACCTTTGAATTCAATCCAGGTTTACGAATGATACCAGTCACAAACTTTCCATTTACTACTTCTCCTAAAAATTTAGTACCAATAACATTATCATTAACATTTTCAATTTCCGCTACTACCTTTTTTTCACTATCTTCAAAAAGGACATGTAGATTCATTAAATCTTCTACAATTTCCCCCTCATTTTTTATACGGACATTTGCTCCACTATCCGTGATATAAGTAATTCTATCAAACATGATTTTGCCCCTTTTCCTTTTTTATTCTTTTTATATTAATTCTTCTATTTTTTCTTTTAAATCATCATCAAGGTTCTTTATTAGTTGTCGAATTTTATTAGCTTTTTCGTATAATTTTAAAGTTTTTTCATAAAATTCTAGCTTTTCTTCTACAATCTTGATTTGTCCATGAACTGCATTCCTACTAACCCCACTATTTTCTGCAATTTCACTTAAAGATAAATCATTAAAATAGTATTCTTCAAAATATTCTCTTTGCTTTTCAGTAAAAAGGAGAGAATAGTAATCATATAAACTATTCAAATATATTTTTTTATCCATATTTTCACCTACATTATATCTTTAAATAATCCATAAATATATTTTTCAATATCAAACGACTGTAAGTCTTCTTTAGCTTCTCCCAAACCAATATATTTCACTGGCAGATTTACTTCTTCTTTTATTGCAAGTACAATACCACCTTTAGCTGTACCATCCAACTTTGTTAAAACGATTCCTGTGATATTGGTAATTTCTTTAAATTTTTGTGCTTGACTAATCCCATTTTGCCCAGTAGTCGCGTCAATAATTAGCAATGTTTCATGAGGTGCATCTGGAATTTCTCTACCAATAATTCTGTTTACTTTTTCAAGTTCATTCATTAAATTAACCCTATTTTGTAAACGTCCAGCTGTATCAATTAATACTACATCAAAGTTTTCTTCTTTCGCCTTTTTAAGCCCATCAAAAACAACGGAAGCAGGATCAACTCCCTCCTCTTTTCCAACAAAGGAAACAGAAACCCTTTCACTCCACTCTTTTAATTGCTTTGTAGCCCCTGCACGAAATGTGTCACCAGCTACAAGAAGCACTTTCTTACCTTCATTTTTTAATTTCCAAGCAAGTTTTCCAATAGTAGTTGTTTTTCCCACACCATTAACACCAACAAATAGAAGTACAGTTGGTCCTTCCTCTGTATAATGGATTTTATTTGTCAAAATATTATCATCTACATAAATAATAAATAATTCATCTACAATAATTTCTTTTAACTCCGAAGGATTTTCAATTTTTTCTTTACGAACACGATCCCTTAGTCTATCCATAAAATCCATCACTGTATGAACACCAATATCTGCCATAATCAAAATTTCTTCTAACTCATCAAAATATTCATCTGTAATTTTTTGATATCGATTGGTTAACCCAATCAAATTAGAAACAAATCCTTTTCTTGACTTTGATAGTCCTTTCTCATAAATTTTTACATCTTTATGACTATCATTATTAACATCTCTATTGACATCATTATTGACACCTTTAGTAGATTCATTAGATAAGTATTTTTCTTCCAAATCAACTGTATTATCAACATCATCTGTAATATTATTATCTATTATCTCTTCGACATTATTTTTAACTTCATAATCATTTTTTACTTCTATATTTTGTTCTTCTTTTACACTTTCATCCAATTCGTTAGAAGAAGATGTATTTTTAAACATATTTTTAATTTTATTAAATAATCCCATAAATCCTCCTGTCGATACCCTCTTTTACAAATACCATTATAACAAACTATTATTTAAAATACTATAAATAAAATAAAGAAAAAGTATTTTAAATGACGAGTTTTCTTCCTAAGAAAATAATAAAATAAATGGAGATGTCAACAAATTCGAAAAAGATAGACAAAAAGACAATTTTTTAGTATAATTTTATCGGTTAGTTCTTTTATATCAAAAATTAACTTAAAGAAAGGAGTATTATAAAAGTGATACGAAACAAACCAAATGAAACAAAACTTATTGTTTTAGGTGGTTTAGGCGAAGTCGGAAAGAATATGTACTGTGTAATGTACAAAGATGAAATTGTAATCATCGATGCTGGAATACGTTTTCCTGAGGGAGACTTATTAGGAATTGACTATGTACTTCCAGATTACACATTTTTAAAAGAGAATCAAGAAAAAATTAAATGTTTAGTAATAACTCATGGGCATGAGGACCATATCGGAGGAATTCCTTTTTTACTACAAACAGTAAATATTCCTGCAATCTATGCTCCTAATCAAGCAAAAGAATTAATTGCGATTAAATTAGAAGATAGAAATATTAGATATGATCATTTATATGCATATGATGATACTACAAAAATAAAACTTAAAAACATTGAAATTGAATTTTTTAGAACAACACACTCAATTCCAGATTCTCATGGAATTTATGTAAAAACACCAAATGGGAGCATTGTAACAACTGGTGACTTTAAATTTGACTTGACTCCGATTGGTCCTATGGCTGATTTACATAAAATGGCTGAATTAGGAAAACGTGGAGTAGATTTATTAATCAGTGATTCAACAAATGCCTTAAACGAAGGTATGTCAATTAGTGAATCCAAAGTAGATGATACTCTAATGGACATTTTTACTAAATATTCAAATAGAAGAATTATTCTTGCGACATTTGCTTCAAATATATACCGCTTAAAACATATCGTAGAAACATGCTACAAACATAATAGAAAAATATGTGTCTTTGGACGAAGCATGGAAAACAATATTCAAATATCAATTAACGGAGGATATATTAATCATAAAGAACTATTTATCACTCCAGAAGTAGCAAATACATTAAAACCTGGCGAAGTAGCTGTACTATGTACTGGATCTCAAGGAGAGCCACTCGCAGCACTTTCAAGAATTGCAGAAGGAACACATAAACATGTATCCTTAAGACCAGATGATATTGTAATATTCTCTTCATCTCCAATTCCAGGAAATGCACTTGCTATTTCAAAAACAATTAATAAACTATACCTAAAAGGTGTACAAGTATTCACAAATGGAAATTCAGATGGAGACCTACATACATCAGGACATGCCAATGAAGAAGAATTAAAATTAATGATTCGATTGATTATGCCAAAATATATGATGCCATTCCATGGAGAATATAGAATGCTAAATCACCATGCAAATATCGCAATTGATTGTGGTATTCCAAAAGAAAACACTTTTGTTTTAGAAAATGGAGATATCTTAAATCTTACAAATCACGTAATTACAAAAGCTAAAGAAAAAGTATCTGGTGATGATGTTTATGTAGATGGAAACAGAATTGGTGAAGTTGGTGGAGTTGTAATTAGAGACAGAAAAATGATGTCTAATGATGGAATCTTAGTAGTAATCGCAAATATTGATATGGCAAAAAGAAAACTACTAATTAAACCAAATATTACAACTCGAGGATTTATTCTAGTAAATGAAAATGAAGAACTAATTAAACAAATAGAAGTAACAAGTGAAAATGTAATTAATGATCGATTGATAAATAGTAAAGATAATATCAATGAAATAAAAGCAAAAATCATTGGTGAATTAATTACCTATACTGAAGAACTTACTGGAAGAAGACCAATTATATTACCTGTAATTATTGATATTAATAAAGAGAAAGAAATCGCTAATCAAAATTAGTGGTTTTTTTATAAAATAATTAAAAAAAAGAATATTTAATGATACAATATTTATAGCATTAAATTAAAGGAGGTTCCTATGCCGGGATACGTTTCATTAAAAGAATTAATTGATTTTACAAAAAAGAATTATATACATAATATATGGAATCAAGGAATATCAGAATTATACAATAATTTAAAGATCGGTTTGGAATTGTATGCCATTGTACAAAAATAGAAGTTTCTAAAAGAAAAATCAAAGAAAATGAATGTTTACTAATAAAAATGTCATATAGTGGCAGTTATCAAAAAGAATTATTAGTTGGAAGAAAAAATAATACATTCTTTATTTTATCAGAGCGACTTAATTTAGAAGAACAACAAAAAATCTTAAATAGAATCGACTTTACTAATTTATATAATACTATTATAGAAAATGAATTTTTCACAGAAGAATATGATTTAAAAGGGTGGCATAGTCCTGATGCCACTATTACAGAAGTAGATCTCATATATGGAGAAGATGGAAGATTATCAAAAATTCCTAAAATAAGATTAAATCAAGGTTCTATTGCTATAGGTGACACCAATTACCAAATTAAATATTCTATGAATTTAGATAAATGCTCAATATCAGAACAATGTAATACTATACATAATTGGGAATGGGAAGATGTATATAAATTAAAGTCTTTATTTGCAACTGATCCAAACTTTATTGATAACGTATTGATAGAATTTAAAAATTTGCCTCCTTATATTCAAGAATTTTTATATTCTAATCCCTTTGAAAATCCTGAGGAGGAAAAACAAGAACCTAAAAAAACTGGAATTCAAAAAATAAAGCAATTTTTCAAGCGAAACTAAATAAAATCTTAATAAACAAAAATGATAAACTATTAAAACTAATATTTACTCAAAATAAAAATTTCAGAAATGAACTTTCCACTTTAAAATATAGTTCATAAATCTGAAATTTTTTTATATTATCTTTTTCTAATATAAGTCGAATTATTTCTCATCAAATCTTGAAAAGAAAAAAAAGTTATCACTATATATTAAATCTATATCTAAACTTTGAACTTCTAATCCCCGACGATTTACTTCTTCTAACATTTCACTATACAATTAATCTACTGTTTTTAACCACTTATTTTTTAAAATATTTTTTGTATTATCCATCAATGATAAAACTCTTGAATCATCTTCTAATTCCTCAAACATCTGGTATTTTGAATAGTGTGTTATTAAAAAACAATTTAGAAACTCAGTATTTCCTAGTTCCTTTGATTCTAATTCCATCTAATAGATTTTCTTCTTTTATTTAGCCTGTTGTTCGTCCAAAATCAATTGTTCTAAAGCTTGTTTTGTAATCATTTGAACTTCCAATTCTTTAGTAGGAAGAATTCTTTTTTCTTGCCAGTTAGACCATTCTCCATATTCAGTTTCTAAACAAGGTTCTAAGCAAGACGCACAACAAGCACCACTCTCCTTATCTAAATACGTACCAGCCGGACAATTACCCTCTGCATCTGTATTATCACAACGACAAGCAACTCTACACTCTGATTCTACAACTGAAACACTTCTAGAACGATACCTATATTCACTTAATGTCGGTTCTACAATGATTTTTCTAGTTTTCAACACCTCATTTCCTACCATATCACTTATATAGTAAGAAATAGCATATTCGCCAGGAGTAGATAAATCCAAAACAGAAGTATCAATATTATATTCATCAATTCCAGAACCATTATCAATAGCAGTTACATTTTCCCTAGGATCAAAATTACTACCTACTGCCACAATATAAGAATCAATAAAGTAAAGATCTGGTTTCTCCTTGTCAATATTAGAAATAACCAAAGTAGCAGGTTTGCTAACCTTACCAGAAGAAGTTCTCACTTGAATAGACAACTCCTGATTTTTCGTAACGACAAATTGATTGCTTTCTTGCCAAGTTAATCCACCATCAAAGGAAAATTCTTCTGCACTGCCTCTAGATGTATCAACAGTAACAATAACATCATCCTTAGTCCACTCTGTCGTAGATAATTTAGCAGTTGGAATTTTTAAACTATTTTGATGAAAATAATTGAAACCAAATATAATAAATACAATAACAATAGTAACAACTGCTAATGAAGTAAAAATCACCTTAAGTAAATGCCTATCATCCTCTGCACTTCTTTTTGGTTCCTCCACATCTAAAGGACGACCATATTGATCTACAGGACCAGTATATTCTTCTTTTTTTCCAAACATTTTTTTCACCTAATCCTCTCGAATCATTGTTTCAACTTCTCTTGTTGCAGTCGGAGTTACTTCTTTTTGACTCCACTCACTCCATTCGCCCCAAACTGTACGGGAACACATCTTATAACACGTATTACAACATTGACCCTCACTATTTAAAGTATATCCAGTAGGACAAGTACCAGTAGAAGAAGCCTGTGAAGAGGTTACACATTTACATAAATATGGTTCACACTCATAGGATTCAATTCTTCCATCACGATATCTATAATAAGTCCTACCTTTTGTATCTTTCACAATAACAGTTCTTTTCTTTTCTGCAAAATTCCCAGCCCTGTCAAATGCAGAATAAGTAATTTCAAATACACCTTCACGACTAGTATCAATAGTAGCTGGAATTGTTGTATAATTATTACTTAAACCAGACTCTTTATCTGTTACTTGGGCACCAATACCAACAGTCCAATTTTGACCCATTTGAATTGTAGTTGGATTATCTGTAAAATTAATTTCTGGTGCAGTACGATCAATATTGGAAATCGTAACAGTTTGTTGTCTACTATATTTATTTTTTGTATCTAATACTTGAATCGTTATTTCTTTATTATCAGTCACGGTATAACTACTATTAGCTTGCCATGTTAGTCCCCCATCAAATGAATAAGATTGAATATGATTTGGATTATTTGTAATTGTAACAACAACATTATCAGTAGTCCAATCTTCTGGAGAAACCGTATATGTTGGCAAATCAACTAGTGGTAAATTATCAGAATAAAAATACATACAGATTGCTAGAACAATAATCAAGAATACACAAACAGCAATTGTCAGTATTAGCATTTCTTTTTGTTTTTTATTAGAAACTTTTTGTAAAACTTGTTCCTCATTATACATGTTAAATTCTTCCTTTCTACTCTATATTAAATATAACAAATTTAAAATAAAGTTACAAGAAAAAAAGAGGTCTATTTTGCCTCTTCTTGTGCTCTCGTTTCTCGAACTACTGTAACCTTAATTGTACCAGGATACTGCATTGTAGTTTCAATTTGCTCCTTAATATCACGAGCTATCTGATGAGAAGCCAAATCATCTACTTCCTCAGGTTTTACTATAACACGTAATTCACGACCAGCTTGTACTGCGAATGTTTTTTCAACACCTGGAATATCATTACCGATAGACTCTAATTGTTCCAAACGTTTAATATAGTTTTCTAAAGAATCATTTCTAGCCCCTGGACGTGAAGCACTAAGTGCATCTGCAATTGCTATAATAACTGCAATAACACTTTTAGGTGCAGCATCCCCATGATGAGATGCAATCGAGTCAATTACAACATCATGTTCATGATATTTTTTAACCAAATCAACACCAATTGCAACATGACTTCCTTCTACTTCATGATCTATTGCTTTTCCAATGTCATGTAAAAGCCCTGCACGTTTTGCCAAAGCAACATTCTCTCCAAGTTCTCCAGCCAAAACTCCAGCCAAATGTGCCACTTCAATAGAATGTTGTAGAGCATTTTGTCCATAACTTGTACGGAAATGTAATTTACCAATTAATTCTACAAGTTCAGGATCTACTTTCGTTAAACCAAGTTCAAACAAGGCATCATTACCGTATTCGATAATTTTTCCTCGCATATCCTTTGTAACTTTATCATACAATTCTTCAATTCTAGTTGGATGAATTCTTCCATCTTTTAGTAAAGTCTCAAGTGTAACTCTAGCGATTTCACGACGCAATGGATCAAAACTTGATAATACAACAGCTTCAGGAGTATCATCAATAATTAAATCGACTCCCGTAATTGCTTCAATGGTACGAATATTTCTTCCTTCACGACCAATGATTCTACCCTTCATATCATCATTCGCAAGATTTAATACTGTAACAGTTTGTTCATTCGCAACATCAGATGCAAATTTTTGCATAGAACTAACTAATAATTCCTTTGCTTTTCTATCCACTTCCAATTTTGCTTCATTTTCTGACTCTCTGATATAAGCAGTAATTTCCTTAGACATTGCCTCTTTTACTTTGCTCATAACCATTTCTTTAGCTTTATCAATCCCAATCCCTGAGATTTCATGTAGTAAATCTAATTGTTGTTGTTTAATTTCCTCCACTTTCACCTGTTCGTCTTGGATTTCTTTTTGTTTTTCAAATAGTTTGTTTTCTCTATCATCTAAAATAGATTCTCTTTTTTGGTAAAGTTCATCACGTTTATCCATGTTTTTCTCACGCTGAATCAAGCGTTCCTCAGAAAGCTTTACCTCATTTTTTTTCTCTTTCAAATCTTTTTCATTTTCTAACTTTAATTTATGTATCTCTTCTTTTGTTTCTAAAATAGACTCTCTTTTTGTTTTTTCAGCATCTTTTTTTGCTTTTTCAAGCATAGCCTCAATTTTCTTAGAAGTTCCATTTTCTCTATAATAATTAAAAAGTATAGATAATCCAAATCCTGAAATTAATCCAATAACGACTAGTAAAATGGAGAGTATAATTTGATTCATATCCTACCTCCATTTATCTATGTATATAATCATTTAAATCATTTACATCTATTTCTATTGTAAATTTAATACGAAAATAAGTCAAGAAATCTTATTTCAAAATGGAAATATAAAATCAAAAAAGCAAAAAATATCCACTAGCTAAGCTAGTGGTTTTTCTCTATCGCCTATAAGGCTCTCTTTCTGGCAGCGCTTCCCAGCGCTTTACGATTTACGCCTGCATA
>CATLHA010000005.1 GCA_949948745.1 uncultured Caryophanales bacterium | reverse complement strand
ACAAATACAGAAACCCCATTTTTAAAATCTCTGTACTCCCCAATTTTCTTTTCATTTACTTTTACAAGATTCTTACAATATTCATGGATGCATTCACTGATTCGGTTATTCTCAAAATGTTCTGCATATGCCAAAACCTCTATTAGTTTTTTTTCATTTTTCTTATCTTCTGCATGAATTTCAGTCACTGATAAATTACCGAGTGTTAATACACCAGTTTTTGAAAATACGAAATTAGTAATCTTAGCTAAATCTAAAAATTTAGAAAAATGTGTTATAAAAATACCATGTGTTTTTATAACACATACAATACATCTTTCAAAAATATGAAAACTTTCATTGAAATCAAAGAAAACAATGAAAAAGATCATGATTGCGTATTCAATTGCATGCAAATGAAAGTTAAAAAAGATACAAAACACAAAAATTAATGTAATAATAAACGGAGCGATTAATGTTTTAAATAAATGTGTCCTTTCTTCTTCAGAGGTAACATATCCCTGATTAAAGTAATTATCTTTTCCAATATATAAACAGTCGTTAACCACATGGCAAATAGCAGTACAAACTGTATACACAAATAATAAAATATAAGAATTTGCATACTGTTTTAATAAAAAGTAAAGAAACGAAGAAATTAAAACAATATAGCTATTTTTTGAAGGAAATTTATAAAGATTTAAAAAAATTAAAGGCAAAAACGCAATAAGAAAAAGAGGCATACAATCTGCAAAAATACAGAATGCAAATGATAATAATAAAGATGGAAGAAAATATTTAAAAAAATCATCCATGGGTATCACCTCTCAAACATTTCATTCGTTGATAAGATTTATTCTACCATAGAAAAAGAAAGAAAGCTAGCTTTCCTTCTTATCATAAATAACTATTTCTTCATCCTGAACATCAATGATTAAATGCATACCATAAGTAATCTTATCTTCAATGATCATACGTGAAAGAAGAGTCTCTACTGTACGACTAACAAATCTTTTTAGTGGACGAGCCCCATAATTCTCATCAAATCCATGGTCAATGATATATTTTCTAGCTTCCTCTGTTAATTCTAAATGAATATTACTATCTTTTAATCTCATTTCAAGCTCGGCAACTAATTTTGTTAAAATATCAGAAATCACTTCTTTTGTTAATTGTTTAAATATGATAATTTCATCAATCCTATTGATAAACTCTGGACGGAATTGTTGCTTTAATTCATGCATTACAAAATCTGGTTTTCCATCTAATATATATTCACTACCAAGATTAGAAGTCATAATAATAATTGTATTTTTAAAATCAACGGTACGTCCATTAGAATCTGTAATACGCCCATCATCTAATATCTGTAATAGTAAATTTAAAACTTCTGGATGAGCCTTTTCAATTTCATCAAATAAAACAATACTATAAGGATTTCTTCGAACTGCCTCTGTTAATTCTCCACCTTCATCATATCCAACATAACCTGGAGGACTACCGATTAATCTACTAACAGAGAATTTTTCCATATATTCACTCATATCAATTCGAACCATATGCTTTTCATCATCAAACAATTCATAAGCTAAAGTACGAGCAACTTCTGTCTTACCTACTCCAGTTGGACCTAAAAAAATAAAGGAACCAATTGGTCGATTTGGATCTTTAATACCACTACGACTTTTTATAATGGCCTCACTAACACGTTTTAATGCCTCTTCTTGACCCATAACCCTTTTCTTCATATTTTCTTCTAGAGATAACAGTTTTTCCCTTTCTCCACTAACTAATTTACTAATTGGAATATTCGTCCATTTAGAAATAACACTGGCAATATCTTCACTAGTTACTACATCACTTAATATTTTGTTTTTCTCTACAGTATTAAGTTCATTTAGTTCTTTTTCTAATCTTGGTAATTCCCCATGACGAAGCCTAGCAGCTGTTTCTAAATCATAATCATTTTCAGCTTGATCAAGCAAAAATTTTGTTCTTTCAATTTCTTTTTTCTTTGCTTTTATTTCATCATTAATAGATTTTTCTTTATCCCAAGCATCATTTAATTCTTTTTCTTGTGCTTTTAAATTAGATAGTGTTTCATCGATAGATAAAACCCTTTGTTTAGATAATTCATCCTTTTCTTTTTTAATTGCTTCTCTTTCAATCTGAAGACGCATAATTTCACGGGTTAGTGTATCAAGCTCAATTGGTACTGAATCCATTTGAACCCTGATAGTTGCGCATGCCTCATCAATTAAATCAATCGCTTTATCTGGTAGATATCTATCTGTAATATACCTATTTGACATTGTTGCTGCCGCAATTAAAGCATTATCTTTGATATTCACTCCATGATGAATTTCAAAACGTTCTTTTAAACCACGAAGAATCGTAATCGTATCTTCTACTGTAGGTTCGCTCACTTTAATTTTTTGAAAACGTCTCTCTAAGGCACCATCTTTTTCAATATATTTACGATACTCATTTAAAGTAGTCGCACCAATCAAATGGATTTCTCCACGGGCTAACATTGGTTTTAAAATATTGGATGTATCCATCGCACCTTCCATATTTCCAGAACCAACAATCGTATGGATTTCATCAATAAACATGATGATCTCCCCATCACTTTTTTTCACTTCTTGAAGTACATTTTTTAAACGTTCTTCAAATTCACCACGATATTTGGCCCCAGCGATTAAACTAGCCATATCAAGTTCCCAAACAATCTTATTTTTCAAACTGTTTGGAACATCTCCCTTTACAATACGAAGAGCAAGGCCTTCGACAATTGCTGTCTTTCCAACACCAGGTTCCCCGATCAATACGGGGTTATTTTTTGTTTTTCTAGATAAAACTCGCGTAATACTACGAATTTCTTCATCTCTTCCAATTACTGGATCGATTTTTCCATTTTTTACATCTTCTATGATATTACGCCCATATTTTTCTAGAACATTTTCTTCTTGTTCCTCTTTTGGATACATAAACATCACCTCACGATTACCATTATATCACATTTTTAGCACTTGTCAATAAAGAGTGCTAATTTCGACAAAAAAAGAAAAGTAATCGCTTACTTTCCCATAGTTTTCACAGAATCTTTTGTAATTACTTGACCAAATTCATCAAAGGTTACAGTTCCATCTCTATGTTCATTACCCTTGACTACAACTGGTAATGTATTAGCATATGTAATTATATTAGTATATCCTTTTATCGCAACACTTTCAATCGTATATCCTTCAATTGGTTCTGTCTCATAATAAAATGCATCCACCCTAGTTCTTTTAATTCTATGTTCACCAGGTAAGAATTCTTTTGTAATTTCCCCTCTATTATTGTTAAAATCTTCGATAACGTCTGGAACTTCAACTGCTTGTTCCTTAGCATCTACAAACTGATAAGCAATGGAACCAGCTATAATCAAACCAGTAAAAGTATAAAAACCAATCTCACTTATTTTATCTCTAATTCTTAAATTTTTAATTTTCATAAATTTAATCCCCCATTAATGCACATATTATACCAAAAAACAAAAAGAAAGTAAACAAAATTACTTGCTTACCTCCTCTAATGCTGTTTGAAGTTGACTATCATTCTCATCTATTGGATCTACTAAATATTTTACATCTAAATCAACAGGATGAGTTGGAGTTAATCCTTTTTCATTAATCCAATTTCCATCTGGTGTTAACCATTTTTGAATCGTGTATTTCACTGTCGCACCACTTTCTAATGTATAAGCACGTTGTACAGTTCCTTTTCCATAAGTAGAATGTCCTACAAGGTAAGCCCCATAAGATTCATGTAAAGCCCCTGCCAATATTTCAGAGGCAGATGCACTACTACCATCTACTAATACCGCAATTGGATAAGTTCTTTTTTCTTTAGATTCATCTCTAATCTGTTCTACAATTCCTTTGGTATCTAATTGATAAATGATCTTTCCTCTTTCTAAGAACATAGACGCAATATCTGTAACACAAGTTAGATATCCGCCAGAATTTCCACGAACATCAATTACTAATCCATCAATATTTTCTTTTTCTAATTCCTTTAATTTATCTTTAAATTGCTTAGTTGTATTAGATGCAAATACACTTAACTGAATATAACCAATCTTTTTACCATTTTTTTCAAAAGTCTTTATTTGAACAGATTCTATATCAATTGATTTGCGTTCAAGATCAAAACTAATTTCCTTATTATCACGAAGTACAGTAATATGAACACTTACTTCTTTAGATTTTCTAATCATATCAGATATCTCAGCTGAAGTCTTACCACTAACATCAGTATCTCCAACCATCTTAATAATATCCCCAACTAACAGTCCAGCCTTTTTCGCAGGACTATTTTCAAAAACACGATGAATAGAAACAATTCCCTCTTCATTTTGAATAATTTCAACTCCAACGCCCTCATATTTGCCTTCTACTTCTTCGTTAAATGTTTCTGTCTCTTCTTTATCCATATAAACAGAATATTTATCACCTAAGAAATCAAGCATTCCTTTAATACCAGCATCTAATAAAGCATCTTCATCAATCTCTTCATAATAATTTTTCTTGATATCATTATAGGTATTAATAAATTCTTTATACTGATCATTAACAACTTCATTCTTAACACAAGAAGTTTTCTTTATAGTAAATCTAGTAACTACTGTTCCAAGAAAACCACCAATAACTAGGGTAATAATCATAATAAGAATAACTTCTAAAAAGTTAAACCCCACTTTTTTCTCTACAATAATCTCACGAACATTTTCTTCATCAATTTTTTCTTCTTTATCATGAACTTCTTCTTTGATTTCTTCTTCATTCAAAGAATCTATTTTCTTTTTTGCCATAACACACCTCTTCTATGCTTCTATATCATTCTATCATAGAAAAATTAATTTTAGAATATTTTATTGAAAAGAAAAAGGAAAAGATAAAGTAACCTTCTCCTAAAATATCAAAATCAAACACTAAGAAGTAGGTCCCTCTCCATGTAAATTAATATCCTTTACATGCTTTGGATGTCTTTTACTAACAGGTAATGTTTCTTCCCATTCTTCTCCATTCCACTTTTTCAAACAGTTTGGTCCATACCACTGTTTTAATACTTTTTCTATATTGTTATAAGAATAAAATTGTCTTCCCTCAAAGTTATATTTCTTTACTGGATAAACATCCTTCTTTAAGAATACTGGCTCTTTTAAAAATTTCTCCCAAGGTACTGAGATTGGTTGAGAAACAAGCTTACTATCTTCATGTTTTCTAGAATAACGATTAGAATACCAGATAACAAATTTTTTTAACGGAATAGGATTGATATGCAAATTATCTAATAAAACAATAAATGGCATCACGAGTTTAATAACAGTACGACTAACTTCATCTACGAATTTATTTTCAGCGACATTATCATAAATAATGACATCTACAAAGATTCCATCCCCACGCCTACATCTATTTTTAAGTAAAACGTTTACTTCTTCAATATAAGTACCACGTTTTCGAACTTTCATCGTTGGTCCAGAAATAGGATTATATTTGTTATCAATTTCATAACAATCAAAATAGAAGTCTTTTCCTAAATCCTTCTTCATTGCCTCTATAAATCTAGGCCAATCCTTCCTAGGTACTGCAATATCCATATCATCATCCCAAGGAATAAAACCACCATAATTACAAATACCCAAAGCACTACCTGCAATTAATAGATATTCTATATGATTTTTTTCACAAACACGATGAATCTCATCCATAACAGACAATACTTCTAATTGAAGCTCACGAACTGTAATCTTAGAACCATCATCATACTCTTTTAAAATATAATCTTCACGCTCTTCAATATATTCTGCTTTTTTCTTTTCATCTTTCATTTTAGCCATACTATCACTCTCTTTACTAAATTATAACAAAAGCATACTGAATTGACCACAAAATTGATAAATATCCTTCTACTTTACAAATCAGAAAAACATATTGAAAACTGTAATCTAGGAACTATAAAATATGATAAAATAAAAAAAGGAGGGATAAAATGATAAAGCCAAAATGTCTAAAAAAAGGAGACAAAGTCGCAATTGTATGTTTGTCTAGAGGATTATTAGGAGAACCTTTTTGTAAACATGAATTAGACTTAGGAGTAAAAAGATTAAAAGAATTTGGACTAGAACCAGTTATTATGCCAAATGCACTAAAAGGAATGGATTATTTAGAAAAACATCCAGAAGCAAAAGCTCAAGACCTAAAAGATGCCTTTTTAGATGAATCTATTAAAGGAATCATTTCAGCAATCGGAGGAATAGATACATACAAATTGATTCCATATTTAATGGAAGATGAAGAATTTAAGGAAGCTGTAATAAATCATCCAAAAATATTTACTGGTTTCTCAGATACAACAAATAATCATTTAATGCTAAATAAAATTGGGTTATCTACTTTCTACGGGCCTTGTTTATTAGTAGATATCGCAGAATTAGATAATGAAATGTTACCATATACAAAGAAATATTTTGAAAAATTCTTTTTAAATGAAGAACATTATGAAATAACTCCTAGTCCAGTTTGGTATAGTGATCGTAAAAGTTATGGAGTTGAAGAACTTGGAAAACCTAGAGAATCTCATCAAGAAGAGCATGGATTTGAAACAATTCATGGAAATGGTATCGTAACAGGAAAACTATATGGTGGATGTATTGAGAGTATTTATGATGCTTATATGGGTACAAGATTTGAAGATGAACCAGAAATCTATGAAAAATATCAAATTCTTCCAACAGAAGAAGAGTGGAAGGAAAAAATATTATTCTTAGAAACAAGTGAAGAAAGAATGCTTCCAAAAACATTAGAAAAGATACTTATAGAATTTAAAAGAAGAAATATACTTCAAAATGTGAAAGGAATCATTGTTGGAAAACCGATAGACGAAGTATATTACGAAGAATATAAAGACGTTTATAAAAAAGTATTTATGGATATAGATACACCAGTGTTATACAATGTAAATTTTGGTCACTCTGTACCAAGATGTCTTCTTCCTTATGGAGATTCTGCAACCATAGACTATGATAATAAAACAATTACAATTAATGAAGAAATTTTCGCAAAATAAAATATCAGCCAAAACTGATATTTTTATTTACTTTTATCAGAAAAAATGTACCACTTTACTAGCCCATAAATGTTGATGAGTAAATATCCAATGGATACAAGTAACATCATCATAGAACCTTCTCCATGACCTAAAGCAGTAAGTATCCAAATTGCTAAGTCAATAATATTATTTACTAACCATATCCACCATGCTTCTTTAAATCGAAGAATCAACAAAATAACACCGCATAAATTAATACAATTAGAAAGTGCATCCAAAAGTGCTAGTCTTTGTCCTGGAATTAAAGTTAACAAATACCCAAGAATCAAACTTCCAAGTAAGCAAGAAAATATAATAATAATCGAATTTTTTAATGTAAATCCTCTAATTTTGACATTATTATCTTGATCTAAATTTTTATTCCAATTAAGATATCCAATAATCTGTGAAGGAGAAAAAACAAATAAATAAAAAAAGAAAATTCCATATAGATTATTTAAAAATGCAACATACCCCATAAGTAAGTAATTGATTAAACCAAGGATATAGTTAATTCTTTTTCCCTCACTCGCAAAGTAAGCACATAAAAGACCCGTTGCTAAAATTGTGCCTCCAATAAATAAATCATTGGTCACAATACCAGAAATAACAGATAGTAAAATACAAATAATAATAATGAATAAGTTTTTTTTCATAATCTAATTTCCTCAAAAAATTTAAAATTTATAAAAACTATTCTATCACATAGAAAAAGAAAATCAATTATTCTTCACTATCATTTCCAAAAACATAGGTAGGTGCATCTTTAAATCTATCTACATTAGGATCAAATTTAGGTGTTTTATCACTGAAAATTTTTTCTAATTTTGCCCCTATTTG
This sequence comes from uncultured Caryophanales bacterium, assembly GCA_949948745.1. GTDB lineage: Bacteria > Bacillota_I > Bacilli_A > RF39 > UBA660 > Alloscybalousia. The sequence goes on along the minus strand of CATLHA010000005.1, from coordinate 76,117 downwards.
CTCTCTACTGAATGGTTTCGCAATATAATCGACAAATCCTTCACTAAGATATTTTTCTTTAGAACCCGCAACAGCATCTGCTGTTAAAGCAATAACCGGAGTAGAAAAACCATCTATTTTCTGCAATTCTGACATAGCTGTTTCTCCACTCATAATAGGCATCATAATATCCATTAGAATTAGGTCATATTGATTTCCAAGATGAATCTTATTTAAGCAATCTTCACCATTTTCAGCTTCATCAATGACAAACTTAAAATCGGAAAGCGCACGTTTTGCAACTTTTATATTCAATTGATTATCGTCTACAATTAAGATTTTTTTACCTTCACAATTTATTTTAGATAGGTTATTTGTAGTATATAGTCTAGAAGCTGTATCTAATAATTCTTCTTCTGTCATTGGTTTTGTCATTTTACTAATTTTTTGTGGAATTTGAACCATGAAAATGGATCCTTCTCCATAATGACTTTGTACATTGATTTTACCACCCATCATTTCAACAAGAGATTTGGTAATTGCAAGTCCAAGACCAGTTCCTTCCGTTGTGGTGTTTCTTTCAACATCCAATCGCTCAAATTTAGTAAATAACTTATCTACATCTTCTTTCTTAATTCCACGACCAGTATCTTGACAAGTAACAATCAAATTACAATTATTATGACTAACATCATTGACACATTTAATATTTAAATTAATAGTACCCTCTTCTGTATACTTAATTGCATTTGTTAATAAATTGTTAATAATTCCCTTTACTTTTGACTTATCTCCTAATAATTCGTAAGGAATATCTTCCGCAATATTTAATTTAAAAGAAATATTTTTCTCTCCAATTCTAGTAGCCGTCACTTTTACCATATTGGTAATTTCTTCTTTAAAATGATATTCTTTTTCAACGATTTCCATCTTATTACTTTCAATCTTATTAATATCAAGAATATTACCAACAATCTCAAGTAAGGTTTGACTAGCATTACAAATATCTTCAGTATCTTCGATTACTTCCTTTGGTACTTGATCTTTATAAGTAGCAATATCTTCAGATAATCCAACAATAGCATTTAATGGAGTCCTTATTTCATGACTCATACTAGACAAGAAATCTGATTTAGAACGATTTGCTTTTTCAGCCTGATTTTTCGCTATTTCTAACTGCTCAATCATTTTTAAATCCGGGTTTTCGATTGTGAAATACATTAATGCACATATAAATGTCTCGGCTGGTACAATTATGATTATAGCTGGATTATTTTTTTGAATGACTGCTGCCATAATACCAAAAAACATAAACAAAAGTATTGGTACTATCTTTTTTTTCTTCAATTTCTTAATATTTAATATAATAATAATAAACATTACTATCATTAAAATACCAGATATATTGAATGCATATTGAACGGATGAACCATAAGTGTAATATATTTTATCTGTAACATTTCTAAACAATTCTAACGGTAATATAATAGCTATTAAAGATTCTACTATAGTTAGAAAGATATTTATCCAAATGATTTTCTTTCTCTTAAGAAAGACAATAGAAATCGTATAATCAAGCATTGTATTTATCCAAGCAATAAAGTACACTAGGAAAATTTTCAATATTAAAATACTAATAATATTTGGAATTTGATTATAATGCATAGATACGAAATCACAAGCTAATTGTAAAATCAAACCTATAATATTTATAATTATCAAGAATTTATAAATTCTATTTTCCATATTATTAATTCTAGTTTTTGAAAAATATATAACAGACAATCCTATAGCATATAGCAAACTAAATAATAATAAAAAAGTTAGATTTGAAGTTATCATAAGTTTTACTCCTTTATTATAATTATAACATATATCAATTTAAAAAGACTACATAACCACAAAAAAAGTAGTCAATACCCGGCACATTGACTACTCATAAATAAATAAATATATAATATAAAACTATTTGAAAATTATTTTCTTTTTTTCTGAATTAATTGAATTCAATAATATAAATCCTTCTGTTTCTTCTTTCATAGACAAAGTATCTCTTTTACCAGATTTTGCATAAGGAAATGAATCTCGAATTTTAAACGAATGTGGGACCAAATCAGCATCTTGTATTTCTTCATATATGCCTTGTTGAATTTTAATCAATTCCTCCGTCAATAAGTCTGAATTGGAGTTAACAAGAAATTCATTATTAAATACAATATGTGCTGTTAATAGATTATTGTTCATCATTACATCACACAATTTAACATTTGAATTTCTCATTATGGCCTTCTCTATGTCAAAATTATATACCTGCTTTTCATTTACTAGAGAATAATCAGAAGCCCTACCTTCAACAAACAAATTACCATCTTCGTCCATATAACCAATATCACCAGTACAATACCATTTTATACCATTGGAATCAATATAAAAATAATTATTAGTTTCATCTGGATTATTAAAATATCCTATCATACCACATGGTGTATCCACTATAATTTGACCTCGATTTCCATAAGTTAATGGCTGAAGTTTTTCATCAACAATGGCTATATTGATACCCGGTAAAGGAATACCAACAGTTCCATCTACATGATTCGTTTTTGGTGTTTCTGATGTAATCGTCGCACCACATTCGCATTGACCATATCCAACTAACAATTTTGCGTTACTATTATGCCTTTTAAATACCTTTTCTATTTTATCGGATACTTCTTTTCTCAATGGTTCTCCACCTTCAAAAGGATATTTCAAAAAAGATAAGTCTTTACCCTTTATTAATTTTTCTTCTAAAAATCCCTCATACATACTAGTAGGCGCAACAGAATAATTAGGTTTATATTTCACGATATTTTTAATAAATATATTTCTTTCAAATCTTGGATCCATAAAAACTGTTGAACCACTTGCTAATGGCAAATGTATAGAGGTACTAAGACCTGTTGAATACCAAGGTGGTATAATTTGATAAAATTTAAACCCTCTACCTACTTCTACACCAGATCTTCTATATGAATAAACAGAGTTTTGAAAGCTATCATTTGATAATAAAATTCCTTTAGATGCACCCGTTGTCCCACTAGAATATACCATAGTCAAAGGCAAATCTTCTTCATAGGTAACTGTATCAGTTGCTTTTCTTTTTCTACCATCCTTTATAAATTGATTCCAATATAACTCATTTGATTTTTGCAATTTGTAACCTTTACTAATATATTTTAAGATAGATGAATTTAAAGTCGGTATAACAATAACGTTTTTAATTCTAGATTTAGAAATTGCACTCTCAATTTGGGGATAAAATTGATCCATCACTAATAATAAATCACTTTCACAATCTGCAATTCTATTTATTAATCCATTTTCATCAAAATAGTATGCCATCATATTAGAAATTGCCCCAATTTTAGATAATCCATAAAAAGAGTAAACTGTTTCTGGTATTCCAGCAGAAACAATTGTAACAAAATCTCCTTTTTTTACACCATACTCTTCGAATGATTGAGCAGCAAAATTAATATTTCTATCTAGTTTCTGAAAACTAATTTTTGAACCAAAAAACTCTAAAGCTATCGTATGAGGTTGATCTATATTATTATCATGCACTTCTTGATAAACAATTTTCTTATTTTCTTGTTCGTCATATTTCCCTGTAAAGTATTTTTCCCAAGGTTTATCAATATTGGGATAACCACATTTTGGAGAAGAGTCTATTTCCATATAATTACCAATCCTTTCTACTTTCTAATATTGCCTGAAATTAGTATCTATAATATCATAAAATTAACTTAATATCAATCTTACTTTTGTTTGCTTATTTGTTTACTTTTTTAAAACTTTAAAATTTATCCAAATGACTTTTCTATCTAAATTCATTTATGTTATATTAAACTAGGTGAATGTTATGGAAATACTTAATAATTGGATATTTTGGGTAATTATTTATTTAATCTCAGCAATCTTCTTTGCCCAACTATTTAAAAGAACAAATAAAACTATGAAAAATGCTGGGGCAATGACAGTTTTGTTAGAATTATTTACGGCACTTTTTGCTTTAATCTTATCCGTTCTTTTTGAATTTAAAATATCTACAAACCCAAGAACCTATTTAACATTATTTATAGTTACTATAATCTATGCAGCAACAGATAGACTAAATATTGAAGCACGTTATGGATTACAACCATCTGTATTTAGTATGCTAAAACAATTATCTACAGTTTTTCTAATTATATTTAGTTTTCTATTTTTAAAGGAGCAACCAACAGTTTACAGAATTACAGGTGGAATTATCATTCTTAGTGCAAATCTACTACTTTCTTATAATAAAGGAAAATTTGAATTTAATAAATATTTTATGATGTCCATAGTTTCAAATATTCTATTCGCAATTGCCATGTTAATTAATATTAATATATCTGACGAGTTTAACTTAGGAATTTATACTGTAATAACCGTTTTTATTCCATCTATTATTATTTCACTATTAGGAAAGCACACAATAAAGAAATTAAAAGAAGAGTTTAATTTATACAATAAGAAACAATTTGTTATTTCAGCATTTTGTTGGAGCGTCATGCTCATATCTTCAGTTAGAGCCTATCAGCTTGGAAATGTAAGTCTTATCGCACCATTATTCTCATTAACATCCATTATCAATTCTATTTACGAATATTTCATAACCAAAGATAAAAATATACTAATTAAGAATTTAATTATGAGTATCTTAATAGTAATCGGAGTAATCTTAATAAAACAGTAAAAAGGTTCACAAAAATGTAAACCTTTTTTATTTTCTATATCGATTGTAAGTCCCTATCGCCTTCTGATAAGCTTTTTCATTATCTTTTAATAAATATGGTGTAGATAATAAAACAGAGTCTAATATTTGAATTTCTTCATCTGCAGAGTCAATAATTCTATAATTATCTGACCTCATAATATTACTATTTCTAAAACGGATTTCTTCTTGCATACTTGAAAATATCAAACATTTACAGTCACTATCTTTCATCCTACAAATATAAACTAATTTCGAGAACAGTTCATAATCACTTACATCCTCTGCTACAAAAAAATATTTTTTTAAAAGGTATAAAAGAAATGGTTTCCTTTGTTTTTTATAAGTCATCAAATCTTCATAACCATTATCTAAACAGAATTGAATCCAACTAGAAATTAGAATAGACGCAACTCCTGAGTTACGATAATCTTCATTAACTGCAATACCAATAAACTGACTAGATAAATTTTCTGGATGTAAATAAAAATATAAATATCCTTGATTAATTATTTCGTCATCCATAATTGTATTCAATTTTAAATAATATCTATCATTAGAATCAGTAGAACAAAAATGCCTAGATAGCGTTATTTTTTGTTGGAATTTTTGATATATCAAATCATTCTTAATAACAATATCCGTTTTGTATAATAAATTTTCTAACATTTTCATAGAATCATCTCTTATATCTATTTTAATTTCAACAAATATTGTACTGGTTCATCCATTTGTTCTACTATACTTTGGTGAATATCAATTTTACTTTCATTAGAATTTCTATTACCAGATAAGGTTGGATATCGAAAAGTTAAAATATCATCCGTTTCATTAAAGCAATTAAAGCTACCAATATGTTGGCGAAACCAATCACTAGGAATCATTCCAAAATGTTCTCTAGTAATATAATCTGGATAATTAATAAGTGAAACAATAAAAGAGGAAGAAACATCCATATAATCTTCTAGTTGTTCATCTAAAGATTGCCAAATCCTTTTTATATGATAATTAATTTTTCTTTTATCATTTGGAATTGCCATCATTCGACTTAAGAAAGTATAAGTGTCCTCTTCTCCAAGATAAAATCCTTCATCACGATGAAATAAAGACTGACTAAGTAAAAGTGAAGTCATCTGACTAAAACTACCAGTTCCTGATTTCGTACTAGAAATACCAAGATCTAAAAGAGACAAAACAAATTGTGGATTAGAATAAAGCATATAAATAGTTTCTGCTTCATTCGTTAAAAATTTCATAATCATATGTACATATTTTAAATCACAATCAGAAATTCTTCTTAAAATTTCTAATTCAAAATCTGAATATCCTGTGTGTTTTTCTATATCCAAACTTAACATGTGAATTGTTTTTAAAATTTTAGAATCTATCATAAAAAATGCACCCCTTAAAAATTAATGTCTATAATATCATAAAAATCAAAATTTATCAAAGAAAACTTTTTACAAAAAAAACAGAATAAAATGCTATACTAAAATAAAAGAAGGTGATATTTTGAAATATAAAAAAATTGTACAAAAACCATACTGTTGTGTTGGCTCATGTATCGAAATGATTTTAAATAGAAATAAGATTTCTAATCAAGGACAAATAGATATTGCATGTAATCTTGGACTAATTGTCCCACAAGAATATAGTAAAATATATCCAAACGCAATAATTGGAGAAAAACCAGATGCAGGATTTGGAACTCAAATACAAAAAGAAGAATATTCCATAAATAATTTCTTTAAAAAAAATAATATAAATTTAAAGGAAGAATATCACTATATTACTGAGAAAAATGATATAAAAAAATTTCTTATAGAAAATAAAGAAAATGATATAGTAATCTGTTGTCACGCAGCAACACTCTATAATGATCCACAGGAAGACTGGGGACATATGATTTTATTTGAAAGCATAAAAGATGATGTTATAACTATTTTAGACCCTTCTGCCAAAAGAGATTATGAAAATATAGATATAGAAAGATTATCTAAATCAATTTCTGTTCACAAAAAAGAAAATGGTGCAGGATTCTATTTGATTAAGAAAATTAAAACCTCATAAAATTTTTATGAGGTTTTCTTATGCTATGATTTGAGCTTTACCCTGAAATAATATTTCCTTATGTTTTGCTTTTTCCATCTCTGGAATCCAATAGACTCTAGATTGTTCTACTTGATCATCAAATGATAATGTATATTGTGGAAAAAAAGAATCAGAACTGACAAATAAATTGCCAAAACAATTCAAAGAGAATCTTTGAAAAGACCTATTACCAACATAACTTTCCCAATAGGATAAATCATCCATACCTGTTAAAAATATAGAATGCATTCTAGAAGGACAATTAGAAGAAAATATTTTTCTTCCTTCTTCTAATGCTCTTTCTCTTCTTAAAGAATAACAACAATAAAGTAATTTATGAAATAAAGAATCAACATTAGATTTCATAAAATTTAAAGATTTCATCTCTTCCATCGTAGATATCAAATCATCTATATCATAATCTCCATATCTTTGAACTAAAGGAAACTCCTGTTTCAATAATTGAACATAAAATTGACTTTGAAAATTATCATCTACAATAATTTCATTTCCAACATACCATAAATCATCCATATCACCAGTTCTATGAATATGGTACAAAATATCATCACTCATATCAATTCTCCTATCATTGTAAGTCTATCAAATTCTCCTTATAAATTAATTTCAAGTCCCACTCCAACTTCACGTATATCTAATTGTTTTCCCATTTCTATTTTAGCTTTTAATGAAACACAATGACATGGATACAACAATTTAATATCATTTTTCTTGAAATATTCAATCGTTTTTTCTAATCGATTATTCACTTCAAATAGATGAAATCCACCAATCACACCGCAGATTCTTTCCTCATGACAAACCTTTTTAGCATACTCAATAATATTACAAATTCCACTATGAGAACATCCAGTAATAACAAATAACCCTTGATCACTCTTATAAACAATTGCAGAATCTTCTTCAATCATATCTTCGACCTTTTTATCATCAACAATACTCTTACCAATCGCATAACGGGGTTCAAAATCATTAGTAATAGGAATCTCTCCTAAATAAATAATATTATCACTTATTTGAATAGGCTCCTTAGATAATTTTAAATTACTAACTTCATATAATTGTTCTTTTGTTAAAGAACTCCCAATAAAAAGTCCAGTAGCATCTTCTTTATAGTTAAAACTTTCTGGATGAGAAATCAATTCAATATTTCTTTTTTTATTAAAGAAATATTTCAATCCACCAGTATGGTCATCGTGTCCATGAGATATTACTAGCTTATTCACTTTATCTAAATCAATTCCTATCTTTTTAGCATTTATCATAAACGCATCTGAATATCCAACATCAAACAAAATTCTATTGTTTCCATCCTCGATATAATAGCTAACTGCTGGTTCTCCTAAATAATACATATCAATATAAGTATTATTATCTTCTAATACTGTTAACTTCATAATATGTTTCTCCTTTTCTTATTATATATAAATCTAAAATCTCTTCATTTTAGAATAGCCTAAATCTATAATTTTAGTAAATTCCTCTGGTATTTTATTTCTACAAGCTTCTATTAGTTCTAAAGGAACCCCATAAAATGCTTCTGCCATAGACCCAACAATACAAGCATTTGTATCAGTATCTCCTCCATAAGAAATAACTTTTCTTATAGAATCTTCAAAACTATTAGAACTAAAAAGTGCATAAAGACAATTATCTATTGTATCATAACAAGTACTATTAAACTTCTGAAATGGATGATATGCATATCTTAAATCTAAATTTTTAATTATTTCTTCCTTTGAATAATTCTTCCTAGCAAAGTAAATAATCAGTGCCACTAAAGTCGCACATTGGATAGCTTCTTTAGAGTTATGAGAAGGAACGGTAGCCAAATATGCATTTTTTTCTATATCTGCAACAGTATCAAAGAGATACCCAATGGAAGAAATTCTCATCATTGCCCCGTTCCCAGTACTAACTCCTACAAAATCTCCACTTGCCCATTTTAAAAAGCTAGGAGAAAAAGTTTTTTGAAAGTATGGCTCAAAATCAGGTTTATAGTCTTGATAAAGGCAACCATATTTTTTTAGAAAAAATCCATAATCTCCACCATTTAGTAAGGCATCTAAAATAGAAACTGTCAAGATTGTATCATCACTATAAAAGCTATCTTCCATAATAACTTCATCAATCAAAATATTAGATACTTTCTTTATTTGACCGAATTCATATATAGAACCAGCCAAGTCTCCTATAATAGCACCCCACATAATTAATTACTCCTTAAATAATATTTACCCAATTTTATAAAAATTTTCTCTTTCAGAAAAGAAAAATTCCTTAAATCTAATATAACATATATTATTTTCTTTCTAAAACAGTATCTTCCACAATAATATTTTCAAATGTCTTTTTATGAGAACTAGAATAATTATTTGTTTGTAAGTCTATATAATATTCATTGCTTTTCATAAGTTCCTTATGATTACCTTGACCAACTATCATTCCCTTATTTAAAACAATAATTTTATCTGCGATTTTCATTACATCTTTTTTATGAGTTATTAAAATAATTGTATGATCTAATTTTAAATTTTCAAAAATTTCCTTAATTTTTTCTACTAGCAATGTATCAAGTGAACTTGTTACTTCATCAAATATTAATATTTCGGCTTTTGATAATAATGTTCTAGCAATTGCCAACAATTGTCTTTGTCCTCCTGAAAAATTAGTAGCATTTTCAGTTAAAATAGTATGATATCCCTTAGGCAAACTCATAATGTAGTCATGAATTCCAACTCTTTTACAAGCTTCAATTTGATTATCAATATTTGAATCAATTAAACTTAAATTTTTTCTAATACTCATATTAAATATAAATGGAGATTGGTTTACCCCAACTACGTTTGTAGCATAAATACTTTTAGAATAATCATATATATTTTCATTATCAATTAAGATTTTTCCACTATCTAGTTTATATTTTCTAAGTATTAAATTAATAATAGTTGTTTTTCCACTACCACTATGTCCAACCAAAGCAGTTATTTCATTAGGTTCTGCAGTAAAACTTATATTTCTAATATTACCTCTATTTTTAGTCTTGTAACAAAAACTTACGTCCTTAAATTCTACCAAACCATCTATATAATCATTTTCATTCATACCAAAAGTGATTTGTTGCTTGCTTGAATAATTTAAAATAGTATTAATTCTTTTAATAGAAATAGACCATTCCCTAATTTGCCTTGAAAATCCCATCAATTCTTTAGTATTAGTCATAATATTTTCAAAATAAGTAATTAGTAAAACTAAAAGATTTATTTCATATTTTCCACTAAGTACAAATGAAGTTAGTATAAAATATAAAATTATTTTTCCAAAATGGATAATAAACGGCAACAAGCTAGCTCTAATATTAACATATCTTCTTTTTAACATATACTGTTCTGCCCATTTATTAGCAATAATATAAAAATTATTTTTAATTTTATCATAAATATTAAAAACTTTTATCTCACTTAATCCATTTAAAATCTGAGACAAATTATCTGTTAATTTATCTCTATATTTCTGTTGACCTCTCAAATATTTTGTACTTTTAATATTACAATAGTCAAATGATTTTAAATATAAATATTCCAACAACAAAACTAGTACCCCGATATATATATCCGTTTTTAAAAAGACAATAATCATAACTATAATTTTTACAAAAACAACTAAAATTTCACAAACGTTATCTATCATCTCAGATAAATTTGAAATATCTGTATTCACGGTGTTTAAAATTGTACCTTTAGATATTTTATCTGAAAAATCAGTATCATAAGTAAAGACTTTATCTACAACTTTTTCTCTTAAATTTTTATAACTATATTTAAAATTATGAGAATAAGAAACATAATTCAAATACCAAAACAAATTATATACTATATAGACCAATGCCAACATCCCAATATTTATATATGCCGCATCAACATTATGATTTGTGACTTCATATATAATATTAGAAGTAAAAATTGGTATTAGTAAACTAGATAAATGTGCCATTATAGAACCAAAAAACAAAAGAAATATCCATTTTTTATTTCCCTTAACTAATTTAAAAAAATCTCGTATTATAATTATATTATCTCTAATCACAATTATCACATCCTATCTCATTATATCAAACAATGATTTACAATTGTGTTTCTAAATGAAAAAAAGATGATAAATAATAATATCACCTATTTATAACTAATATTATCTTCCTTGTTCTTTTTCTTCCTTAAACAAAAATGGTACATAAGGTAATCATCCATTATATTCTCACTAAAGTTTGGAAATATATTTTTAAGTTTCTCAGCCATTTTGATTGATATGGCATTTTCTTTTTTTATTAGAATCTCAATATTTTCAATACCAGATAAAACTAAATAATTTAACATAGTAACTACTGCCTGAAATCCATATCCATTATTTTGATATTCTTGATCAATTACATAATGAATATTATTATTTTCGTTATTACATCCAACCTCACCTATAATAGTCTTAGTACCAGATAAACACACTATATAATATCCCTTAGGATTTTGATCGGTTTTATATAAATCTATTCGTTCACTACAAATAATAGGCTCCTTATCCGCTATTACTAAAGTTTTTTCTATTTTAGATACCTCATCAAATAATTGATATATTTTTTCTCTCAATTGTACTATCGATTCATCCTCTGTTTCCCATGAATAGCACCCAGAAGGTCTTTGTTCTTTCTTTTTTAGTTGTTTCTGATACTTATCGATTAGTCCATTTAAATAATCAAGCCTATCTTTTAATTTCTCCATTTGCTAATTCCTCCACAAATCCCTACTAATCTATCATATAAAATGATTATTTTCTATTAAAACGATAATTATCTCTACCATAAATCTTTTCTAATTTACGTTCATGTGCTTTCGCTAAAGAAATGTTCTGATCATTTGCGATACAAATAATAGTAAATAATAAATCTCCAAGCTCCTCTTCTAAGTCTATCATAGTTTCTCCATCTTTCTTCTTTTTATCACCATATAAATGATTCATCACTCTAGCTACTTCTCCACATTCCTCAGTCATTGTAGCAACCATGGAAAGTGGACTAAAATAAGGTTTTTCGAATTGCTGTGCCCAATCATCAACATCTTTTTGAATCTGTGTAATTGTTTTTTCCATAAGTACCTCCCATTAAATATAAAGGTTATTCTAAAATTTAATTATTAATCAAACGCTTAATACGATTCTAACATAATTTTAAGCATAATAAAACTCGAAACATAAAAGTTCGAGTTTCCTATCAATCTGGTGGACCTGAGTAATCTAAAAATAAACTATCGTATTTATTTTTGGTTTTGTATTAGTTATAAAATTATAAGACTTATTTTTTAATACCTCCAAAATTTTCCTGGTTATTAGACAGATTATTAATATTTGTATTTATTCTGTTGATAAAAATATTTAATATCCGTCTTTGCGGTTCAAAAATAGGCTTGTCTAAAATTTCATTAACAACTTTTCTCGGTTTGTTAAATGAATCATATATTTCCTCATAATAATCAATATATTTATTCATATTCATTAATAGAACTATACCTAAAGACTGTTCTAATACATTTTTATCCCCAGTAAAATATATTTCTAATAATGCATTTAGTCCCACAGTTTTACTTAGGTTTCTCATAAACTCATAATCATTATTATCAATATATCCAGCTGAACGTTGCCTATAATGAATCTCAAAATTTAAACCTAATTTCATACAAATGATAGATGTTATAAATTCCGTACAGAATTCATCAAAACCATAATATAGATTTCCTATATCTTGCTCATCTTTATAATTTCTAAAAGATACTATATGCAAATATTCATGAATTAAATTTATTATCTCATCTTCATGAGTCAATTTCTCACCTAGTTGATTATATTGACATACTTGAATTATATTATTTTCTTCGTTTTCCTCTAATAAAATTCCATTATATAATTTTAGCGATTTAGTTCTATTATTTAAATATTGATAATTATATGAAATCCCATACTTTGTCATTAAATCAATTATTAATCTATTAATTTCAAGAAGTGCACTTTTGTAGACAATTTTATCAGAACTTCCAAAATTTATCATATCAATATTTTTTAAATTTTGTTCTAGTATAGACTGCATTATTTAATCTCCTAATACATTTTAAAAATAAATTCCATTTATATCAAATTCGATTACATCGAATTAAAAATCAAATTGGTGGAGCTGAGGAGAATCGAACTCCTGTCCAAAACTAGATCCTCAAGAATATCTACAAGTTTAGTTAACTAAACAATCTCACTATATCAAAAACTAGTTAACGAATGTTGATATAGCCAGTCTATAAAATTCATCACTACTATAGACGTCATAGTAATATAACCTGTAAAAATCGAGCCTCTAAAAAAGTCCACAGGTATGACTTTTAAAGAAGCGCTTCGCTATATGCTTTATTAAGCAGCGAAAGCCATTTGATAATTGTTTCCAGTTATATTTAACTGACGCATTTTAAGATTGCCATCTACTTGCCACTCTTGTTCCACTAATCCTGTCGAAACCATGACAGCCCCAAGTTGTGTGCTAATTATAGCACACTTTTTTATAATAAATCAACTACTAATTTCTTCCAGGGAATCCTACCTTTACAGGATATTCCTTTCTTAAAAGTTCATCAACTTCAAGTAATTTTTTAGAAAATAATTCTCTATCATTTAAATATTTTTCTACTTCTTCTAAAAAAGAATCATAATCTGGATTAGGAATATAACTTTTTGCATATCCATTTTTTCCATATTTTTTCTTAATATAACTATAACTAGTTTCAACCATTTGATCCCAGTCAACTTCAGGAAGAAACTCTAAAGTATAACTATGAGTACTTCTCATAATTCCTTCAATGGTAACAAATCGATCTGCAGAAGAAATTATCTTTCCATAAATACTTCTTGGTTCATATTCTAAAGAACCTCTGTGATCAATAATTGCTTCTTTCATAATTTGAATATCTTCATCACTAAAATAATTTTGAATAAAATGATCTTGTTCCATCAAATGAGCAGAAATTTCTTCATGATTATCTCGGCTAATAAAACATCCTAAATCATGAAAAGACGCAATTACATAAACCATATCTAAATTAACAGAATAGCCTTTCGCTAATTTCAAACTTTTTTTAGTGACATCCTCAATATGCCACAATTGGTGCGCCCAATCATTTCTAGAATATAATGGATAAATATTACTTTCAATATACTGTACTAACTCTTTATGCATAAAATACTCCTAATACTGATTTTTATTCACTTTTTCTAATTGTCTTTTGATATCTCTCTCTTTTATAGTTTCCCTTTTATCAAAAGTCTTTTTACCCTTACATAATCCAAGCAAAACTTTCGCTTTATTTTTAACAAAATAAACCTTTAAAGGGATTAATGTATACCCTTCTAATTTAATCTTATCTCCTAATTTTCTGATTTCTGCTTTATGAAGTAACAATTTTCTTGTTCTAGTTTCATTATGATTAAAAATATTTCCTTCTTTATAATGACTAATAAACATATTTAAAAGAAAAGCTTCGCCATTTTTTATAATTCCATAACTATCTTTAATATTTGCCTTTCCATCACGAATAGATTTTATTTCAGTACCTGTTAAAACAATACCACATTCATATTCATCTTCAATAAAGTAGTCATGTCTCGCTACACGATTCAATATTTCCATTTTATCACCACTTTTCTATTTTTTGTTTATCCCTAAATGATGATTTGTTACATTTTATAGGAATATTGTTATTATTAGAATTTTATTTTCTTTTTACCTTCTTCTTTTCACAGTCTTTGACATCTTCCTGTTTTTCTAATGAACGGATAATTTCAAAATCAATAGTTTCCTCTTCCTTAGAAGCCGCAACAACTTTAATTAATACTTGATCTCCTAAAGAATACTTAGTCTTTGTTCTTTCTCCCTCTATAGACATGGTTCGTTCATCAAAATGGAAAAATTCTTTCATATCTGCCAAACGACACATTCCTTCTACTAAATTATCCAATTGAATAAATACACCAAAATTAGTAACTCCAGTAATCATTCCTTCATACTCTTCTCCGATATGATCTTCCATATATTCAGCCATTTTCATATCTTCAACTTCTCGTTCACAGCTAATAGAATCTCTCTCTCTAGCAGAAGAATTATCCGTAACAAAAGGAAGCTTTTCCTGCCAATGATTAATCGTTTCTGTACTCATATCATGATCAAATAAATACGTACGTAATAATCTATGAACTGTAGTATCTGGATAACGTCTAATTGGAGAAGTAAAGTGTGTATAACATTTACTAGCTAAACCATAGTGTCCTACATTTTCTGGACGATATACAGCTTTCTTCATATTACGAAGTAAAAGACTAGATAAAATTTTAAACTCTTTTTTATCTTTTAAATATTCAAGCAATCCCTGAATAGTTTTTGGACTCATATCCTTTAAATTTCCTTTATAGTGATATCCAAGTGTACCAATATATCCTAAAAATTCACGTATTTTTTCTTCTTTTGGATAATCATGCACACGATACACAAATGGAAGCTCCATAAAGAATATATGAGTAGCAACACATTCATTCGCAACAATCATAAAGTCTTCAATTAAATTTTCACCAGTTCCACGTTCCCTTTTTACAATATCAATAGGATGGCAATTCTCATCTACTAAAATTTTAGCTTCATCTACATCAAAATCAAGATATCCACGTTTTATCTTATTTTTACGTAAAATTTGTGCCAATTCTTCCATTGTTCTAAGGTCATCAGCATATGGTTCATAACCCTCAGGTACAATACCATCTTCTAATATTGAGTTTACATTTTTATACGTCATTTTCTTTCTGGAACGAATAATACTTTGGAAAATATCATAGTCAACAATTTGAGCATTTTGATTAATCTCCATCACACAAGAAATAGCAAGCCTATCTACACCTTCATTTAAAGAACAAATTCCGTTAGATAATTGATGAGGTAGCATTGGAATTACTCTATCTACTAAATAAACACTAGTACCACGAGCAAGAGCAGACTCATCTAATGGAGTTCCTTCTCTTACATAATAACTAACATCTGCGATATGAACACCCAATTTATAATTACCATTTTCAAGTCTTTGAATAGAAATCGCATCATCAATATCCTTAGTATCTGCTCCATCTATTGTAAAAATAACTTGATCTGTTAAATCTATCCTATCTTTTCTATCACTTTCTAAAACTTCATCTGGAATACTTTTTAACTGTTCATAAACTTCATCTGGAAAAGTATCCTCTATATTATATTTATAAACAATAGATAATATATCAACGCCTGGATCATTCTTATGACCTAATACTTTTATAACTTCCCCAGAATATGTATTTCCTTCTATTAATTCATGAATCTTTACAAGAACTTTATGTCCATCTACTGCACCATGAATATTATTTTTAGGAATTGCAATTGTCATTTTAAGTTTTGCTTCATCTGGAATAATATATCCAGTATCCCCCTCTAAATAAAATTCTCCTACAACGGTATCAAGTTCCCTCTTTAATACTTTTAAAATTCTACCTTCCAATTTCTTTTTATCGTTTCGTGAAATTACTTCTGCCACTACCAAATCATTGTGTAAGGCACCATTCATATTATCAGCTGGAATAAAAATGTCTTCTTCATCCTCTAAATCAACAAATCCAAATCCCTTACGATTTACACGTAAGTATCCCTTCTTTAAAGGTCCTTTTTCAAAAAGCATATATCGTTCTTTATTAGTTCTATGAATTACAAACTCTTCTACCAATTCATCTACTACTTTTTGTAACTCTTGAAATTCTTTGATAGTTTTGTTTTTTAACTCACGATCTAGCTCCTCTATACTTAAAGCTTTATTTCTAGATTTTAAAATTCTAATAACTCGTTCCTTCATTGTCATCACCTATTCCTAACTTCATTATAGTTGAATTTTTTACTACTAACAATATTATACCCTGAAAAATACACTTACTTAACACAAAAAGTCAAAAAAAAAGACTCCCAACAAGAAGTCTAAATAAATTCCATTATAAAACTAATAATAAAGAATGTCATTCCAAGCAATAATGTTAAACGACTAATTACAAGTTCAGCACCACGTTCTTTTCTATTAGAAAATAAATCTGAGTTTCCACCAGAAATAATTTGTGCTCCACTTTCTGCTTTATTACTTTGTAAAAGTACAATTGCAATTAAAAGGATTGCAATGACTAATAATACTGTACGCATGAATATCCCTCCATAACTAAGTGTTATTTTATCATGAGAAATATAGAAAATCAATGGTTTTATAACTAGAAACCACCAGAAAAAAACTATTTTTGTTTTAGTTTATTCTTTTCTAAATAATAATCCTCATTTACTTCCTTAGTAGCTCTCTCATCTCCTAATTCGGCTAACAATCTCGTAATATAGGAATCATTTCCTAAAAGAAGACGAGTTTCTCTTGTCTTTGGAACTTGATAACAAATTCCAAGAATATCTGTAGGCAAATAATCCTCGTTTTCTTTTCGCTTTCTATATGCTTCCTTTTCTTCTTCATTTTTTAGAGAAATTTCTTTAAAAACAATAGAATCTGTTATATTAATACCCAAAGATTTTAACTCCTTCAAAAGTTCCTGATAAGAAATTTCTCCATTTTCAAAACTCCGATAAAAAGAACCAAATCCTGATAGTTGAATTATAGTTAATCTAGGATAGCGAAAATTTAGCTCCTCATAGGTTGATAAAAAATAACCATTAAATTTTTCCATACTCTTTTTCTTAAAAAAAGAGACAACGGAATGATAAATAACTGTTGGTGTAATTCTAATATTACTTAATTTACTTTCCATACCTAACTCCTTTAAAATATTATTATTATAACAAAAATATCAAAATACACAATAAAATCAAACAAAAAACTAGAAATACTAAAACTACTTGTAGAAGTATCAAATAAAACTTATAATTAATATATAGTAAAGGGATTGTGATAATATGAAAATTAAAAATGGCATTTTAAAAGAAGTAACAGAGGAAGATCTTATTTTTGATGCAAAAACTGAAACATTCAATTTTACCGTCCCTGAAAATATAACTACAATTGAAGGTTGTGCTTTTTCTACTTGTAAAAAAGTACAGAATATCTATCTAAACCAAGGTCTAACCTGTATCGACGATTTAGCTTTTATTAATTGCCATAATTTAAAGAAAATTATAATCCCAAAAAGCGTTACTAGTATTGGAAATCAGGCTTTCAGCCAATGTTATTCACTAGAAGAAATAACAATTCCAGAAAATGTAACCCATATAGGATACCATGCATTTACGGAGTGCATTTCACTAGAAACTGCCATTTTCCTAAATGATGTAGATCATATTGAACGATTTACTTTTTCTAGGTGTTATAATCTTAAAAATGTAACTCTTCCAAGAAATATAACTACAATTTCTGAAAGAACTTTCAGAGGATGCAGTTCATTAGAAAAGATAGTATTACCAGAAAGTGTTATTAGTATAGAACATAGCGCTTTTGAAAAATGCAGTAATTTAAGAGATATTAATATCCCAGGAACTGTAACCACTATAAAACCCGGAGCTTTTAGCGGAACAAAAATAGAAAAAATAGAATTTCCAAAAAATATGTCTAAAATTGAAAAAAGTGTATTTGAAGATACATTTTTAAAATGCATTCACATACCAGAAAACATTACCGATATAGAAGAAGCAGCATTTTTATTTTGTAAATCTGCAAAAGAACTATCTCTTCACAAAAATATAAAAAGTGTAGAAGCTTTAGCCTTTGATGGAGTTAATGAATCATTAAAATTAATAACCCCTTATGGAGAAATTGAATTAAAAAATCCTGCAACAATAGATATCATTATAAATTATTTATATCTATATGCAAATTCTATCTTAAAAGAAAAGTATAATAATATCGATGAGTTTATAAGTAGAAATGGATATATATTAAAAACATTAAAATCGTCCATAATATATGAAAGTAATGCCATCGAAAAATTCAAAAATCTATTTTATAAAATGAGAAACCAATATAATATTCCATCTATTTTATTCCCACATTTATCATTAAATACAACAAAAAATTTTGATTTTAAAGTATGGAATGAAATCAAAGATAGTTTTTCTTATAATACAGAAGAACTAGCAGAAGCATTTGCCGAAATGATTGAAATATTTGGACTATTTCATAAAGACGAAAAACAAAAAAATAGAATCCAACAGTTTAAAGAATTATTTTCCATAAAATCATACATTATATCAGAGTTTCATTATAATATAGAAAGTGACATATTAAAAAATGCATTTACGAAAACAATAAAACCATATTATAGCAGAACAGCTACAGAAATTCCAACTGAATTTCAAATATATTTAGGTCTTCTTATGACAGAGAAACAAAGAAAAAGAATTAAAAAACTCACTGGAACTTATGGCAAAGAAATCAATCAATTTTTTAAAGAAAATTACGAATTGAAACATATAACGGTATATGAACTAAAAGAAGAAGCAAAAGATGATGAAAAAGTAATTGATTTACTATATCAAAAAAATTTAAACGGATATATCAATTTTCCTACACTCCACAGAATATTTGATGGGTGCAATAAGGTATTTGACCCTGATTTTTATAATTTTTTTATGGAGAATCTTGATATTATTCTAGAAGAGGAAAAAATACAGGCAAGTATCAAAGATATTCAATTTCATTTTAAAAATATGAAAGATTATTACCTATACACATCAGGAAGTAAAGAAATAACAATAAAACAAGCACTAGATTATATTAATAATCAGTCATTTAAATATAATCCTGGAAATTTTGAATTTCAGAAAGAAGTTAAAAAAGCAGGAGTAACTGAGCAAAGGGCCTTTGATTACTATCAAAACATTTATGAGAAAAATAAGATAAGAAAATTATATTCTTTAATTAGAAGAAGCAATGTTTATGAAATTAATGGATACACTATCAAAGCAGAACTTCTAAGAAAGGATGATCCATTTAGCCTACTGGTAGGAGAAAAAAATTATACAAACTGCTGTCAAATCTTTGGTGGAGCAGGACAAAATTGTATGGCACATGCTACATGTAGCGACGATGGTGGAATCTTCGTAACCAAACTATTAAAAGATGGAGAATGGGTATTATTAACAGAATCTTGGGACTGGCAGAATAATAATCTTTACTGTCATGATAACATTGAAGGAACTCCCCTTCTAACGGAAGGACCAGAAGAGTTAAAAGAAGCTGTAGCCGAAGCATTCAGATTAGATGCTGAATTTATAATAAAACAGAGTAAAACAGAAATAGAAGACTATATCAAGAAAAGAAAGAAAACATTAGAAAAATCTTTCATTTCAAATAAAGAAGAAGAATTAAAAAAACTAGACGAATTAGAACAAAGAGAAGCAATTAAAATGGTCACTAGCGGTACTAGATATGACGATTTGGGACTTAGTAAGTATTTTAAGATTAAGCTATATGTAAATGAAGATCAATTTATAAATGGAAAAACTTTTACTTTGAAAAATTTTCAGCCAATAAACTATAACTCAAAAGAGATATATTTTGATTCTTCTTATGCGGCTTATTCTGATGCTAAAAAAGAACAATATATTATGGCTGGAAGTCTAGAAGATTTTGTTTTTTTAGAAAAACCACTAGTACCTATTTATCGTGATGAAAGAAGAGTCGTACTAGAACAAGAAAATCAAATAAGAGATTATACAATAAACCAAATAAAAGAGATGGAAAAGAAAGCTTATCCAGAAAATATGATAAATCATGAGGATTCTACCATGATGGATTTTAAAGACAATCATATTTATCTAGGAGAGGATTGGTATCTAATCTATGAAGAAAAAGATGAAAATAATATCTATATTTCCGATTTGGCAAAAATAGAGCCTGCGCTAGAAGATGAAAAAGGAATGCAAAATAATGAAATAATGCATACAATCTATAGTTTGCTAGAAAAATATGACACAATAGAAGCAGAATTAAAAGAAGATACTTCTTACTTACTATATTTAATAAATAAAAAACTTGGATATGTAGAACAAATTGGAGACGATGTTAGCTATCCATATGAAGATAAAGATACAAAAAGCATTTATCAAGAAGAACAACAACAAGAGATATTAAGAAAACAAAAAACTATAAGGTCAGAACAAAATCCAAATTTAACAATGCATAGAGTCACTTTCAAAAAAGGAACAGGAAAACCTGAAAGAATAAAGAATCAAGATATTGAGATAAAGGAAGAAACAGAAACCTTAACAGCAACAACAAAGGAAAAAAACATAATTAATTTTATTGTACATAAAATAAATTCTTTTAAGAAAAATCAAAAGAAAGGTACAGATTCAAAAAAATATATAAAATAAAGGAAGAGTCAGTTCAAAACCAAAACTCTTCCTTTTCTATATTATATTTTCCTTTATTTAGCACTTTCTAATTCTTCTTCAATACGAATCAATTGATTATATTTACAAATACGATCAGTTCTAGACATAGATCCTGTTTTAATTTGTCCTAAATCAAGACCAACAGCTAAATCTGCAATTGTAGTATCTTCAGTTTCTCCACTTCTATGAGAAAGAACTGTTTTATATCCATGACTTCTCGCAAGTTCAATTGTTTCTAATGTCTCAGTAATTGTACCAATTTGATTTACTTTAAGTAAAATAGCATTTCCAGCATGACGGTCAATTCCCATTTGAAGACATTTTTTATTTGTAACAAATAAATCATCTCCAACTAATTGAACCTTATTTCCAAGTCTTTCTGTAATTTTTGTAAATCCTTCCCAATCATTTTCATCGACTGGATCTTCAATTGAAATAATTGGATATTTAGAAATCAATTCTTCATAAAAATCAATCAATCCATCTGTTGTAAATTCTTCTCCTGTTGACCAATGAAATTTATATTTTCCTAAATCTTTATCATAGAATTCACTAGCTGCAACATCAATAGCGATACAAACATCTTTTCCAGGTTCATATCCTGCTTTACGAATTGCCTCCATAATAAGCTCAAACCCTTCAGTATTAGAACCTAAATCGGGAGCAAATCCTCCTTCATCTCCCACTCCAGTAGCAAGACCTTTACTATTTAATACTTTCTTTAAATTATGAAATACTTCAGCTCCAACACGAACCATTTCTTTTATTGTATCTCGAATAGGAACAATCATAAACTCTTGAAAATCAAGTTTATTGTCGGCATGAGCCCCACCATTGATAATATTCATCATTGGTCTAGGAAGCGTTACTCCATTACCAATATAACGATATAATGGAAGTCCTAAATTAGCTGCACTTGCCTTCATAGCGGCCATACTAATTCCAAGAATAGCATTTGCTCCATATTTAGATTTTGTTTCTGTACCATCTGCCTCAATCATCGCATAATCAAGCGCTTTTTGATCCTGAGCATCCATTCCAATAACTAAATCGCGAAGTGGACCATTTACATTTGCTACAGCATTTAAAACACCTTTTCCCATGAAACGGCTTCCACCATCACGCATTTCTAAAGCTTCTCTTTCACCAGTAGAGGCCCCACTTGGTACAGCAGCACGTCCCATAACCCCATTTTCTAAAATAACATCTACTTCAACAGTAGGATTCCCTCTGGAATCTAAAATTTCTCTAGCTTTTACATCTTTAATTTTCATATTTATCTCTCTCCTTTATTTATGAATTCTAATAAAAATATATTCACTTTCTATATCACCATTATTATAAATTTCATGATACACATTAGATGGGTACATAAATACATCACCAACATTATAAGTATATTCCCCATCTTCATCTTTCATAATACCTCTTATACTAGCATATACTATCGTTTTTTATGAGACTCTCTTCTTGATTCAAATGCCAACAATTCTTGATATTGCTGCTCCGTAATTGCTTCATAAGGTGTCGCCACTAATTTTTCGTTTTCATCCTCATATTCGTCATAAAAAAATCGAGAACAAAAAGTAGAAACTAATTTCCACTCATATTTGGATGGAGAAAACAAATAGTCATACTTATTCTCTGAATTTTTTTTAGTCCATACATATTTTTGATACAGAATAAGTGGCATAGATTCCTCTGGTAAAATATTTTCTATGGAAACTTCATGGGAATCAAGTGGCACTCTATCCCAAGAAAGAGTTGTAGGATTTAATTTTATTACACTATTTCTTATTCGAAACAACTCTAAATAACACTTTACATTTTGAACTAACATATATTACATCTCTCCCATCTCTCCCATCTGTTATGATTTAGAGGAGTTACCACAATATAGGTCAAATACCATCTGTTTAAACTCATCTCCACGATCTTCACATTGCTTATATTGATCCCACGAAGCACTAGCTGGACTCAGTAAAAGAATATCCCCCTCCTCACTAATTGTCCAAGCTTCATAAAAAGCATCCCCTAGATGTTCATGAACGTAAGTAGGAATGGAAACACTCTTACCAAATTCTAAAACACGATTTCTACATTCCCCAATCGCAAATATCGCTTTTACATGAGAAACATAATCTTTCAATTCATTAAAATCTTGTCCTCTTTCATAACCACCTAAAAATAAAATTGTAGGTTGTATAAAAGAAGAAAGAGCAATTTGACAACACTTAATATTGGTTGCTTCCGTATCATTATAAAATTTTCTTCCCATGACTTCCTTAATGAACTCTAATCGATGTTCTACTCCCCCAAATGAACGAAGAACAGAAACAATCGATTCATTAGATACGCCAAATTCTTTTACTGCCATAATCGCAGCCATCACATTTTCATAATTATGTTTTCCAATTAAACAAATATCTTTTGTGTCTACTATTTTTTCATCATAATAATAAATAGCATCTTCTAACAAATAACATCCATTTATTTCACCATTACTAGAAAAATATTTTACTGTAGACTTAATGTTTTTAGTAATTCGAAGAACCTCATCGTTACACATATTTAAAATCGCTATATGATTCTTTGTATGATTCTGAAACAATTTTGCCTTTACTTCTTTATAATGCTCATATGTTTTCATAAATTCTAAATGTGCTTCACTAATATTTGTCAAAACAGCAACATCTGGATTAAAAGAATCTAAATTTTCTAATTGCTGACAACTAACTTCATCAACAATAATATCATTATCTTCAAGTTTTTCTAAAAAACTACATAATGGATACCCTATATTCCCAGCCAAATGAACATTTTTTCCATCCTGTTTTAAAAAATTATAAATCAAAGTCGTTGTAGTTGTCTTTCCATTGGTTCCAGTAATAGAAATCAATTTAATATTCTTATCTTTTGGTAACAACATATATGCCATTTCAGTTTCATTAATCACAGAAATAGAAAGTTCTTTTGCTTTTAAAACATATTTATGGTCAATTGGAACTCCTGGATTTTTTATCAAATAATCAAAACTTTCATCTAGAAGATTATCAGGATGTTCTCCAAATAGAAACTCCACCCCCAATGATTTTAATTCTTCTTGTCTTTCTTGATCAGAATCTTGACATACTTTCCCATCATTAATAATGACTTTATTTCCACGCTTAATTAACACTTTTGCTGCTTCATATCCACTTCTCGCAAAGCCTAAAATCAATATTTTTTTATTTTCAAACATAAGATCCTCCTCTAATTTTATTATACTATAATGAAAATAATTTTTTGTCTAAAAATATCAAATTTTCCACTTTGTTTACAATAATCATGATAAAATATGATAGACAAGTAGGTGGTAAAATGAAATGGTTTTTAAATAATAATAAGGATTTAAAAACATGTTGGTATTTATTTAATAGTTCTTTAATAATTTTTGATACTCTTTCAGTACTTCCACCAATTCTACTAGGATATATTGTCGATGAAGGAATACAAAAACAAAACTTCAATTTAACCATCTATCTTGGGGTTTTCTTAATCGTTTTTGCGATTATTAGAGGGATTGGTTCCTACCTATCCGTAGTTTCCCTAGACAATGTCTGTCATAAACTAACATCGCTAACAAAACAAAAGTGCTATAAAAAATTAAATGAATTAGATGGAGATTTTTATAAGAACAATACACAAGGAGAATTAATTACTATCATAAATTCAGATATCGCAGAACTACGTAGACACTACTCATGGACAATTAAAACAGTAGCTCATACAATTCTTAGATTTTTAATATCCTTTACTTTCTGTCTTTATCTACATCCAACATTTACTCTATTACTTTTAATCCCTACTCCACTTATTTTATTATTTAGTATATTATTTAAAAAGAAAACAAAGCCTTTATATAAATCTAGAAGAAAAAAAGTTGCTGATTTAAATAATTATATTCAAGATAATATTGAAGGAAATAAAGTAGTAAAGGCCTTTGCATGTGAAGAACATGAAATATTAAAAATGAATGAGAAAAATAAAATCTACAAAATGGCAAATATAGAAATTAATGACAGCCGAACATTCTATTTCAGTTTTGTAAACCTATTTACAAATTGTATGACCGTAATATTTATTTTAGTAGGAGGATATTTCTTGATGAATAATGAGATAACAATTGGTAGTTTCATTATCTTTCAAAGCTCTCTATCTAATATAAAAAACCCATTTTCTAGATTAGGTGAAATTATTGATAGAATTCAAAATGCAAATATTTCAAGTGAAAAAATTTTATCATTACTAAAAACAGAACCAAAAATAAAAAATACTGGTACCAAAAAACTACCAACATTAAAAGTACCAATTATATTTCAAAATGTTTCTGTAGAATTTGATGGACAAAAAATAATGGAAGATATCAATCTAACCATTCATCCAGGAGAAACAATTGCTTTTATTGGTCCTACCGGTAGTGGAAAATCTACAGTTGCAAATTTAATCTTACAGTTTATAGAACCGAGTAGTGGACATATTTTAATTGGAAAAGACGACTTAAAAGACATAGACACAAAATGGTTAAGAGAGAAAGTTGGATATGTAATTCAACAACCATTTCTATTTTCAGATACTATTATAAATAATATTTGCTATGGAAATGAGAACTTAACAAAAGAAGAGGTTGAAAAAATTAAAAACGCCTCTAAACTAAATTATGTAGATAATTTGGAAGACAAATATGAAACTATTATTGGAGAAAGAGGAGTTGGGTTATCAGGAGGAGAAAAACAACGTTTGTCCCTAGCTCGAGCTCTTGCCGTAAAACCAGAATTATTAATATTAGATGATATTACTTCAGCACTTGATATCGAGACAGAACAAATGATTACACAAAGTATTAAAAATTTAGATAATAATTGTACAAAAATTATCATCGCTCAAAAAATTGTATCTGTAAAAGATGCAGATCAAATTTATGTCATCAGTAATCATAAGATATTAGAACATGGAACTCATAAAGAACTCCTACAAAATAAAAAATATTATTACGAAATATATAAAATTCAAAATAATATTAAGGAAAGGGGTGAATAAAATGGCAGTCAATCGATATGATCAAGATGAGCTTAATACAACATTTAAATTTCAAGTAGTAAAAAGAAGCTTTAAATACTTAAAACCATATAAATGGAAACTTTTGTTTACAATATTAATCAGTATTTTTAATGGAATTTTAATTCTTTTAAACCCAAAATTAGCCCAATACGCAATTGATAGAACAATTCCAAATAAAGATATAAATCAATTGGTATTAATCGCGTTTATTATATTAGGAATCACTATAATAAATATTATTATCAATTTAGTGAAAAGTAGAATGTTAAACAGAATTAAACAATCTATCTCCTATGATTTAAAAAGTGATATTTTTATTCATCTACAATACTTACCATCAGAATACTATGATACAAGACCCCATGGAAAAATATTAACTAGGGCAACAAACTACGCAGAGACTGTAGCTCAAAGTTTATGCAACGATTTTTTAGAAACAATCTTAGAGTTAACTAACTTAATATTTATTTTAATTTTTATGTTTTCTTGTCATATACCATTAACCTTATTCACACTATTTTTTGCTGGAATTTTAACATTGATTATGGCAAAAATTACACCAATCCGTAGAATAAAGCAACACAAAATTAATAATAAAGTATCTAATTGTACTGCTTATCTTGCAGAAAGTATCAATGGGATTATGATTACGCAATCTTATAATAGAGAACAAAAAAATGAGGAAATATATAAAGATTTAGAAAAAGAAAGATTAGAATCAATTAAGGAAACTCTACCATATTTTAATATTGGATGGACTATTTCAAGTTTATTTGAGACAACAGTAAACACTAGTATCTATATCCTAGGTATTGCTCTATTCTATCCAAAAACATCTCTTGGGACCATCCTAGCAATTGGAAATTATAGTAGTAGATTCTGGGGACCTATCAATAATATTACATCCATTTATAGCGAAATTATGGATGCCATTACATATTTAGAAAGAATATTTGAACTTTTAGATGAACCATTAGTAATTGAAAATTTAGAACATGCAAAAAGTGTAGATGTTAAAGGAAACATAGAATTCAAAAATGTAAATTTTGCCTATATAGAAAATAAATTAGTATTAGAGGATATTAATTTTACTATCAAGTCAAATCAAAAAGTAGCATTTGTAGGAGAAACAGGTAGTGGTAAATCAACAATTATAAACTTACTAGCACGATACTATGATGCAACCTCTGGAGAAATCCTAATTGATGATACACCAATCAAAGAAATGGAACTATCTTCCCTAAGAGGTCAAATTAATGTTATGTTACAAGACAACTATGTATTTTCTAGATCTATTAGAGAAAATATTGCCTATTCAAAAAAAGATACATCCATAGAAGAAATCAGAAAGGTTTGTAGAGAACTTCAAATCGATGAATGGATTATGTCCCTAAAGAATGGATATGATACGATTCTACATAGTAATGGTCGAGAAATATCAACAGGACAAAGACAATTAATTTGTTTCGCAAGAGCTATTATCGCAAATCCACAAATCTTAATACTAGATGAAGCAACTAGTAATGTAGATTTAAAAACAGAAAAGTTAGTACAACAAGGATTAGAGACATTATTAAAAAATAGAACTTCTATCATCATCGCGCATCGTCTTTCTACAATCATAGAAAGTGATCAAATTATGTTAATCAAAGACCATCGTATTTATGAAAAAGGAACACATCAAGAATTAATGAAAAAAAGAGGAGAATATTATAAATTGTATACTTCACAACTACAAGAATAAACAAGAAAAAGAATATCGACAGATTATTTTTTCTATGGTATAATAAACTACTTAGTTAAAGGAGGTTTCCTATGAAAATTGTTACATTAAATGAAGAAGAATTTGATACCTTTGCGAAAAAACACAAATATCGCAACCTATATCAAACCTCTAATTATGGTCGTGTTATGAAAGTAGAAGGATATGACCACCACTTCTTAGGATTTAAAAACAATAGTAACGAACTAATTGGTGCAGCAATGTTAATCTATAAAACCGTTTATTGGGGATATAAATTTGCTTATGCACCATATGGTTTCTTAATAGATTATACAAATAATGATTTAGTAGAAGAACTAACTACTAAATTAAGAAAATTATTATTTAAACAAAAATTTTTATACATAAAAATAAATCCAATGATTCATTGTGCAGAAAGAAAAAAGAATGGACAAATTATCTCCTATAATCCAGAAATCAATAATGTATTAGAAATACTACAAAAGAATGGATATATTCATCATGGTTTTAATAAATTTTTTGAAAATAATAAACCAAGATGGACAGCAATTACAAAATTAATTACATCAAACGAAAAATTATATTATTTATTATCTAAAAATATAAGAAATAAAATCAATAAAGCAAATAAATGTGGAATTGAAATTAAAAAGGGTTCTATCGAAGATTTAGAAACTTTATATGAATTTATCAAACGAAAACAAAATAAAAGCCTAAAATATTATCGTTCTATTCTAGAAAACTTTAATGATAATGCAGAAATATACTTCGCTCACATTAATCCGGCAAAGTATATAGAAAATAGTCAAGAAGCCTATCAAAAGGAAATGACAAAAAATGAAGAGTTAAATCAATTATTACAGCAAAAAAGTATCCGTGGAAAAAATGTAACAAAAATCATTAATGATAAAATGGAATCAGATAAAAGATTAGGACTATATCATGAAAATCTAGCGACTGCTACTAATCTTTTCCAAGAACATAAAGAAGGAGTTACAATTGGTGGATGTTTAATTATTAAGTATGATAAAGGAATAAATCTAATTATTGAAGGATTTGATCAAAATTATCGTAGTTATAATTCAAACTACCTACTAAAATGGGAACTAATAAAGAAATTTAATAACGAAGGATACAGTTACTTCAATTTAAATGGTATCGCCGGAGAATTTAATGAAAAGAATAAATATTCTGGATTAAATGAAATGAAACTAGGATTTAATGCTAGTGCGATTGAATATATTGGAGAATTTGATTTAGTAATCAATAAAACAATGTATAATATGTATATAAAAAAATTAAATAAACGATAAAGAGTATTCAAAAATTGAATACTCTTTTAATTTTTATTATACTCTTTCATTTGAACTTTTTCCTTAGGATAAAGATCAAAATAATTTCCTTTAAAATATACATTATGAACAGGGGATTCTTGATCAATAGATACAATAATAACCTCATGTACTTCTCCTGTTGTTTCATCTACTAAAGTTGTTTCAATACCATCTAGATAGCTAGACACTCTTTGATTACATAAATTAGTAAATACAGATACAAATTTCCCTTTTGGATATTCTTTAGGTTTTATAAAATAACAAATAAAATGTCCATTTCCAAACTGTTTTCTATGTACTTGAAGAGGAGTACTTAAAACATCCAAATCTGATACGCTATAAAATTCCCTTTCACCAGTCCTAAAATTACGACGACCATATCCATCAGATAAGACTTCAGTATATAAATTTCCTGAATTATGAAAATAATCTAAAACTTCATCAAACTCTATTGCACTATCATAGTTGTTAGAAAAATAATAGTCCTCTACAGAATAATCTAATTGTCTGGCTTCCAAAGAATCTTTTTCAATAGTTCTAGCATCTTGAGCAGATACATAATAACTTGATAACACTTGACTTTTTAAAGAACAAAATTCCATTAACTTATCAATAGTAATAGTCCCATTCATCATTTTAGATTTCCAGATTTCAAAATAAAGGCGAATGGCATTTTCATTTTGGCTACATAATGCCACTACAAATTGATTAAAATCCTCTTCTGTCTTAAAATAGGTATTTAAACAATGGTAATATTCCTTTTTTCTTTCTATATCAGAACATAAAGAGTTTGCAATATAATCAATATGATTCCAATCCACAATATAACTAAGTAAAGTCACTGCTTTAGTGAAATAATAATTATAATACTGTTCCTGATAAGCATCACGGAATATAAAAATAGCCGCACTATCTAATAAGGTTTCTTGATCTAAAGTAGAATTTAAATAATAATATGGTAGTGTTACTTCAGTTTTTCCATAATCTTCAAGATCCACTTCAAACATTAATTCATTATCATAATAATTGGTGGAAAAAGAAAGTCCATCATTTTTTAAATATTTACTATTTTGAAATGCTTTTGCATACAATCCATTTCGAAACTCTAAATCACAATAACTCTTATTTTTAAAGATTGTAGTAATAATAAGGTCCATTTCTCCTAGAATATCTTCTAGCATTCCTGAACCATCTTCATATTCACGA
The DNA here is from genome assembly GCA_949948745.1 of uncultured Caryophanales bacterium. Lineage (GTDB taxonomy): Bacteria > Bacillota_I > Bacilli_A > RF39 > UBA660 > Alloscybalousia. The sequence goes on along the minus strand of CATLHA010000005.1, from coordinate 45,398 downwards.
TACTCAAAATAGTTATTAAATAACTGAACGAGTCTTTTTACTTCTTCTTTATCAGTATAAGTTTCTTTGCTAATAACATCAATTAGGTTTTCTGGATTTTGTTGAAATAAAGCAGTTAGCATTTTTTCATATCCAACAAAGTTAGAAAGAATTTCAAATCTATCTACAACATTAGAATCTACCTTTTCTAATGAATGAATAGAAGAAGATAAAGAAAATGCCCTATAAAGACCAGATTCATCTTCTACATAAAAAAGTTTTTCCTTAAAATTATTCCATAAATTTTGTTCAATTTCTCTCTTATTGTCATATACAGTATAATCATAATTTGGGAAAGTATCTTCTATAGCATCCAATAATTGATTGATTTGTTCATCTGACATATAAGAATAATATTTATCTAAATAATCCTTTATAAATTCAAAATAAATTTCTTTATAGGTATATATAATATCATCAAAATATTCACTATAAAATGGAATCCCATCAAGTTTATTTTCAATCATGAAAATTAAGTCTTCCTTAGAACCCTTTTCTTTCTGAAACTCAAGTTGAACTTTGGGAGAAAATATCTTATTCTCACAACTTGTTAAGATAAGTGTTGCAAAAACAAAAGTCGTAATAATTAAAGCTTTTTTACATTTATTCATAGTAATCATCTCCTATAATGCACCTTCTATACTAGCATAGATAAAGAACAAAAACAATAAAAGCAAAAAAAATCCTAAAGAATTTCTTTAGGATTTTAATACTTATTTAATGACTGAATTATGCATCAATTTTGCTTACAGAACCAGCACCAACAGTACGTCCACCTTCACGGATAGAGAACTTAGTTCCTTGTTCTAGAGCAATTGGGTGAATTAATTCAACTGTCATAGTAACGTTATCTCCTGGCATAACCATTTCAACACCAGCAGGTAATTGGATAACACCAGTTACGTCTGTAGTTCTGAAATAGAATTGAGGACGATAGTTTGCAAAGAATGGAGTATGACGTCCACCTTCTTCTTTACTAAGTACATAAACTTCTGCTTCGAACTTAGTATGAGGTGTAACTGATCCAGGTTTTGCTAATACTTGACCACGTTCAACTTGTTCACGAGAAATACCACGTAATAATACACCAGCATTGTCTCCTGCTTCAGCAAAGTCTAATTGTTTACGGAACATTTCAATTCCTGTAACAACAGTCTTTTGAGTGTCTTTAATACCAACGATTTCAACTTCATCGTTAAGTTTTAATTGTCCACGTTCAACACGTCCTGTAACAACAGTTCCACGACCAGTGATTGTGAATACATCTTCAATACTCATTAAGAATGGTTTTTCAGTATCACGAGCTGGAGTTGGAATCCATTCGTCAACAGCTGCCATTAATTCGTCGATTTTAGCTACATAGTTAGCATCTCCTTCAAGAGCTTTTAATGCAGATCCACGAACTACTGGAGTGTTATCTCCATCAAATCCGTATTCAGTTAATAAGTCACGGATTTCCATTTCTACTAATTCTAATAATTCTTCATCATCAACCATATCACATTTGTTCATGAATACTACCATTTTAGGTACTCCAACTTGACGAGCAAGTAAGATATGTTCACGAGTTTGTGCCATAGGTCCATCAGTAGCAGCAATAACTAAGATTGCTCCATCCATTTGAGCTGCACCAGTAATCATGTTCTTTACATAGTCAGCATGTCCTGGACAGTCTACGTGAGCATAATGACGTGTTTCAGTTTGATACTCAACGTGAGCTGTATTGATTGTAATTCCTCTTTCTCTCTCCTCAGGTGCTTTATCGATATTTGCATATTCAGTAAAGTCAGCCCAAGCAGGGTTATGATCATGTTGACATTTAGTAATAGCTGCAGTTAAAGTAGTTTTACCATGGTCAACGTGTCCAATTGTACCAATGTTAACATGTGGTTTTGAACGATCGAATTTTGCTTTTGCCATTTTAATTTCCTCCTTAATAATTTATACTATTATATTTTATCTAACAATTGAATTTTTTTCAACTGTTTTGATACCTTTTTCAGTACTCTTCTGAAAAATCTATAACAACAAGGGACATTATCCCCTGTTATTAATATTAATTTCCGCTCTTCTTAACGATGTCTTCAGCAATATTTTTAGGTACTTCGTCATAATGATCGAATACCATTACGAAGTTTCCACGCCCTTGTGTATTTGAACGTAAGCTTGTAGCATATCCAAACATTTCAGAAAGTGGTACCATTGCATCTAATCTAACAGCGTTACCAACAGATTCTTGTCCTAGTGGTCTACCACGACGAGAAGTTAAGTCTCCCATAACATTTCCAAAATATTCATCTGGAGTAGTTACTTCAACTTTCATAATTGGTTCTAAAAGAACTGGTTTACATTTATTTTTAGCTTCTTTTAGTGCAAAGCTTGCAGCAATTTTGAAAGCCATTTCGTTAGAGTCTACATCATGGTAGCTACCATCAAATAATGTACACTTAACATCAATCATAGGATATCCAGCAAGAACACCAGATTGTAGTGCTTCTTGTAATCCTTTATCAACAACTGGAATGTATTCACGAGGAACAACACCACCAACGATTGCGTCAACATATTCGTATCCTTTATCAGGATTTGGTTCAAATTTAATCCAAACGTGTCCATATTGTCCACGACCACCAGATTGTTTAATATATTTACCTTCACAATCGGCAGCTTGGCGAATTGTTTCACGATAAGCAACTTGTGGTTGACCAATATTAGCTTCTACTTGGAATTCATCTTTCATTCTTGTAACAAGAACGTCTAAGTGTAATTCACCCATACCAGCGATAACAGTTTGACCTGTTTCTTGATCTGTATGAACTCTAAATGTTGGATCTTCTTCAGCAAGTTTTTGTAAAGCAATTCCCATTTTTTCTTGGTCTGCTTTTGTTTTTGGTTCAACAGCTACTTCAATAACTGGTTCTGGGAATTCCATAGATTCAAGAATAACAGCTTTCTTTTCGTCACATAAAGTGTCTCCAGTTGTTGTATTCTTAAGTCCAACGATTGCAGCAATATCTCCAGTATATACATCAGTAATTTCAGTTCTGTTATTTGCATGCATTAATAATAAGCGTCCAACTCTTTCTTTTACATCTTTTGTAGAGTTTAATACATAAGAACCACTTGATAAGTGTCCAGAATAAACTCTGAAGAATGTTAAACGTCCAACGAATGGATCTGTCATAACTTTAAATGCTAATGCACTAAACGGTTCATTATCATTTGCATGTCTTACAGCTGGATTACCATCTAAGTCAGTTCCTTCGATACTTGCGATATCAGTAGGAGCTGGTAAATAGTCAATAACAGCATCAAGAAGTAACTTAACACCCATATTACCAAGTGCAGTACCACACATAACTGGGAAGAATTTAACTTCAAGAGTACCCTTACGAATAGCTCTCTTAATCATTTCAACTGTTACTTCTCCACCTTCTAGGTAAGTGTTCATTAAGTCATCATCATATTCAGCTACTGCTTCAATTAAGTCATTACGTTTTTCTTCAGCAATGTCTTTTAAGTCAGCTGGAATTTCAATTTCCTTAGCATCTTCCTCAGGTTTACCATCATATTCATAAGCCTTCATAGTAACAAGGTCAATAACACCATGGAATTCTGATTCAGCACCAATTGGCCATTCAATTGGTTTTGCATTTACTCCTAATCTAGAATCGATAGTTCCTAATGTATATTCAAAATTAGCTCCCATCTTATCCATCTTATTAGCAAAAATTAATCTAGGTACAGAAAATTCTGTAGCTTGACGCCATACTGTTTCAGTTTGAGGTTCAACTCCAGCTTGTGCATCTAGAAGAGCAACTGCTCCATCTAATACTCTTAAACTACGACTAACTTCAACAGTGAAGTCTACGTGCCCTGGAGTATCGATAATATTCATACGGTATCCTTTCCAATAAGCTGTAGTAGCTGCAGATGTAATTGTGATACCACGTTCTTGTTCTTGTTTCATCCAGTCCATTTGGCTAGCTCCATCATGAGTTTCACCAATTTTATGGATTTTCTTTGTATGGAATAATACACGCTCTGTACAAGTAGTTTTACCTGCATCGATATGTGCCATAATTCCAAAATTTCTAGTATGATCTAGCGACGTTTCACGAGCCATATATTAATCCTTTCCTACCAACGATAATGAGCGAATGCTTTATTAGCTTCTGCCATTCTGTGGGTATCTTCACGTTTTTTAACTGCTGCACCTGTTCCATTTGATGCATCAATAATTTCATTAGCAAGATTTTCGGCCATACCTTTTCCACCTCTAAGTCTTGCATAATTTACTAACCATCTAAGCCCTAAAGCTTGACTTCTTTCAGCACTAACCTCGATTGGTACTTGGTAGTTAGAACCACCAACACGACGAGATTTTACTTCAAGCAATGGTTTAATGTTTTCTAATGCTTTATTAAACACTTCAAGAGGATCTTGTCCTGTTTTTTCTTTAATAATATCAAAAGCTTCATATAAAATTGTTTGAGCTTTTCCTTTTTTACCACCAATCATCATACGATTGATTAACTTTGTAACTACTTTTGAGTTATAAAGTGGATCTGCTAAAACATCTCTTTTAACTGCTTGTCTTTTACGCATGATTGTTTCCTCCCTTCAAATGATTATATTTGTTATTTTTTACTTTTTAGGTCTTTTTGCTCCGTATTTAGAACGAGCTTGTTTTCTATCTTTAACACCAGCTGTATCTAAAGTACCACGAACGATATGATAACGAACTCCGATTAAGTCCTTAACACGTCCACCACGAACTAATACAACACTATGCTCTTGTAAGTTGTGTCCTTCTCCAGGAATATAAGTATCTACTTCTTTTCCGTTTGATAAACGAACACGTGCATATTTACGAAGTGCTGAGTTTGGTTTTTTTGGTGTCTTCGTACCTACACGAGTACAAACTCCACGTTTTTGAGGAGAAGCCAAAGTTGTAGTTTTCTTTTGGATAGTATTTACTCCAAATCCTAAAACTGGTGATTTGCTTTTTCTTACTTTATTAGATCTTCCTTTTCTAACTATTTGTTGCATTGTAGGCATATTTTATCTCTCCTTTCTTTACACATATCCAGGTGTATCATTTTTACTTCTAAATTAAGTTTTGCAAAAAAGCAAAACTAATTTCATTAAGCATTGATAATATAACACTATCTTATTAAAAAGTCAATATATTTCATTGACATTTTCGACTTTAATATCACACTATGATTCTAAAGAATAATCATATCCAGTAGTTGTATAAACATCACCACAATGTACATATGGTTGATATAATCTATTTTCCCCATCTATTGATACTACTGTATATCCACTACAAGTATTTCCAGCTACGCTAAAAGAGTCTAAATACCCACTAGATAATAATGTTGAAACTGAAACAACAATCTTATTAGACGGATTTTGATTAGCATAAGTAACCTCAAAATATCTAGAGGCAGCATTTTGTACAACAGCCTCATAATTTTTTGCTAATGTAATCTCTTGATCAGTATAATTATTCTTTCCACCTGGATTTTCTGTTGGTAAACTAGTAATTCCATTACCAGATCCTATTCCGGCTTTTTCAGCACCAATAGATACAAGAATAATAGCTATAACAAAAACAACGATAAAAACTATAAAAATAGAAAGTCCCCATCCTCTTTCATTTAATTTTAACATTGTAATCACCTCAACTAACAATATTATATTATAAAAGTAGGAAAAATTCTATAATTTATAAAAATCGCAATAAAAAAGAAGGAATTTCTTCCCTCATTTTACATAAATTCATCTTCTAATGTTTCTAATGGTTCTTCATCAATAAATTGACTAGCTAAATCAAAATCAACATTTTTATATCTCTTAGCACCTGTACCTGCAGGAATTAATTTACCAATGATAACATTTTCTTTTAATCCTTGTAAATGATCTGCTTTTCCACGGATAGCAGCATCTGTTAAGATACGAGTAGTTTCCTGGAAGGATGCAGCTGATAAGAATGAATCAGTTTCAAGAGATGCTTTTGTAATACCAAGTAATACTGGTCTAGCAGAAGCAGGTTTCTTACCTTGAATAATTGCTTCTTTATTTGCATCAGTAAATTCACGCATACTTACAAGTAATCCTGGAAGTAATTTTGTTCCTCCACCTTCAACAACTCTCATCTTACTAATCATACGACTAGCGATAATTTCAACGTGCTTATCAGAAATATCTACACCTTGACTACGATATACGTGTTGTACTTCTTTTAAGATATATTCTTGTGTGGTAAGTGGGTCAGTAACAGCAAGTAATTCTTTTGGACTAATTGCTCCTTCTGTTAACTTCTCACCAGCAGATACCTTTGTACCCTTGTCAACACGAAGTTTTGAACCATAATTTGTAACATGTTCTTTGGTTTCAACATCATTTTTAATAAAGATTCTAAATTTACCATGATCTTCATCAATTTTTGTAACTGTACCATCAATTTCAGCAATTGTTGCTTTACCTTTTGGATTACGAGCTTCAAATAATTCTTGAATACGAGGAAGACCTTGTGTAATATCTTCTCCACCAGCAACTCCACCTGTATGGAATGTTCTCATTGTTAACTGAGTACCAGGTTCACCAATAGATTGAGCAGCCATAACACCGATAGCTTCACCAACTTCTACTAAGTTACCTGTTGCAAGATTACGTCCATAACATTTTTGACATACGCCATTTGCACATCCACAAGTTAGAATTGTACGAATTTCAACTTCTTCAACACCAGCTTTTACAATCTTTTCAGCAATTTGTTCAGTAACAAATGTTAATCTATCACAAATAACTTCCTTTGTTTCTGGATGAAGAACTTTTTTATTTGTATAACGACCAACAATACGGTCATATAAACTTTCAATAACTGATCCTGTCTTATCATTAATGAAAGCACGAACTGTAACACCTTGATCAGTACCACAATCTTCTTCTTTAACGATAATATCTTGACTGACATCTACTAAACGACGAGTTAAGTATCCTGAGTCAGCTGTCTTTAACGCTGTATCGGCACTACCTTTACGAGCCCCGTGAGTAGATAAGAAGAATTCAGATACACTAAGACCTTCTTTGAAGGATGAAAGTACTGGGATTTCAACACTTTCTCCATTTGGTTTTGCCATTAAACCACGCATACCTGCAACCTGAGTAAAGTTGGAGATATTACCACGTGCTTTAGAATGCATCATCATGAAAATTGGATTATTAATATCTGCATCTGCTTTCTCTTGTAACTCTGCAGTTACTTGAGCTTTTGCATTTTCCCAAGTTTCAATTACTTTTTCATATCTTTCTTGATCAGTAATTAAACCACGTTTATATTGTTTATTAATCTTATCAACCATTTTCTTAGCTTCTGCTACAATTTCTGGTTTCTTTTCACTACTTACAACATCATATGCAGATACTGTAATACCAGCAATTGTAGAATACTTGAAACCTAAATCTTTTAATTTATCAAGCATAATAGAAGTTTCAGTAGTTTTATAACGTTTAAAGATTTGAGCAATTACTTTTTCTAATACACCTTTAGCAAAAGGTTTTACTACTGGGCGTGCTTTAATTTCTTCTGGAATATTAACTCCTTTTTCAATAAAGTATTTATTTGGAGTAATTTGTTGAATATTTTCATCTGTAGGTTCATTAATGAATGGGAATGAATCTGGTAAGATTTCATTGAACTTAATCTTTCCTACAGTAGTTACTAAGAACTTACCATGTTGTTCTTCAGTAAATAATTTATATTTAAATGAATCCACTGGAATAGCAATTCTTGAATGTAATGTAACTTCACGTCTCTCATAAGCCATTAAAGCTTCATTTGTATTTTTGAAGATACGTCCTTCTCCTGGTTCTCCAGCTTTTTCCATTGTAATATAGTAGTTACCTAAAACCATATCTTGTGATGGAGTAACGATTGGGTCACCTGATTTTGGATGTAGAATGTTATTAGCACCAAGCATTAATAATCTAGCTTCTGCTTTTGCTTCTTCAGAAAGTGGTACGTGAACAGCCATCTGGTCACCATCGAAGTCCGCATTAAATGCAGTACATACTAATGGGTGTAGACGAATTGCTTTACCACCAGTTAAGATTGGTTCAAATGCTTGAATTCCAAGTCTATGTAGCGTAGGAGCACGGTTAAGTAATACTGGATGTTCTTTAATTACTTCTTCAACAATATCCCATACAACTGGATCTTGATTTTCAATTAAACGCTTAGCAGCTTTGATATTATGAGCAATATCTTTTTCTACTAATCCATGAATTACATGTGGCTTGAATAGTTCTAGTGCCATTTCTTTTGGAATACCACATTGATACATCTTAAGAGATGGTCCTACAACGATAACACTACGTCCAGAGTAGTCAACACGTTTTCCTAATAAGTTTTGACGGAAACGTCCTTGTTTACCCTTTAACATACTTGATAATGATTTTAATGGACGGTTTCCTGCACCAGTAACACTTCTTCCACGTCTACCGTTATCAAATAAAGCATCAACTGCTTCTTGAAGCATACGTTTTTCGTTTTGAATAATGATACCAGGAGCTCCCAAATCAATTAGTTTCTTTAAACGATTATTACGGTTAATAACACGACGATATAAATCATTTAAATCACTAGTTGCGAATCTTCCTCCATCTAATTGAATCATTGGACGAAGTTCAGGAGGGATAACTGGAATACAATCCATAATCATCCATTCTGGCTTATTACCTGATTTATAGAATGCATCTAAAACATCAAGTCTCTTAACTAAACGAGTTCTCTTTTGTCCTTGAGCATTTTCTAATTCTTTGGAAATTTCTTCGATTTCTTTTCCAAGGTCTACTCTCTTTAATAACTCTTTAATAGCTTCAGCACCCATACCAACTTTGAAAGTATTTCCATATTTTTCATAGTAAGCACGATATTCTTTTTCTGATAATGTTTGTTTATTTTCAAGTGGAGTATTTCCTTTATCAATAACTACATAACTAACAAAGTATAATACTTCTTCTAAGTCCCTTGGACTCATATCTAGAACTAATCCCATACGAGATGGAACACCTTTAAAGAACCAAATATGAGATACAGGAGAAGCAAGCTCAATATGTCCCATACGTTCACGACGTACTTTACTACGAGTTACTTCTACACCACATCTATCACAAACGATATTTTTATAACGAACTCTCTTGTACTTTCCACAAGCACATTCGAAATCTTTTGTTGGTCCGAAAATCTTTTCACAGAACAATCCGTCACGTTCAGGACGAAGTGTACGATAGTTGATAGTTTCTGGTTTTTTAACTTCACCATAACTCCATTCACGAATTTTCTCAGGAGATGCAATTCCTATTTTTAAGGCTTCAAATTTATCAACTGCGATCATTCTTATTCATCTCCTTCCATAAAGTTTTCATCGAATTCAATATCTTCTTCGTCGAATTCGTCTTCATCTTCCTCTAGATCGAATTCATCATCTTCTACATATTCTTCTGGTTGATTTTCAACAGGTGGTAATTGTCTAGCTATCGATTCATCTTCATTACCGAACTCATCTCTTGCTTCATCTTCTTCAATTTCTTTTAAGCCAAGTTCACGTCCCTCATCATCGATAATGCTAATATCTAATCCTAATGCTTGGAATTCTTTCATCAATACTCTAAAGCTTTCTGGAACTCCAGCTTGATTGATTTCTTCTCCCTTAACAATAGATTCATATACTTTAACACGTCCTAAAACGTCATCTGATTTATAAGTAATAATTTCTTGAAGTGTATGTGCAGCACCATAAGCCTCTAGTGCCCAAACTTCCATTTCTCCAAATCTTTGTCCACCAAATTGTGCTTTACCACCAAGAGGCTGTTGTGTAACTAATGAGTAAGGTCCTGTACTACGTGCATGTAACTTATCATCTACCATGTGGTGTAGTTTAATCATATACATAACACCAACTGCGATACGATTATCAAATGGATCACCTGTACGACCATCATATAAAACAGTCTTTCCATCTGGATCCATTCCAGCTTCTGCCATCATATCTGCAATATCTTGTTCACTAGCACCATCAAATACTGGAGTAGCAATATGAACATTTAGACTTTTAGCGGCCATACCTAAGTGAAGCTCAAGTACCTGTCCGATGTTCATACGAGATGGAACACCTTGTGGATTTAACATAATATCAACTGGGCGACCATCTGCTAAATATGGCATATCTTCTTCTGGTAATATTAAGGAAATAACACCTTTATTTCCGTGACGTCCTGACATTTTGTCACCGATTTGAATCTTACGTTTTTGCGCAATATATACACGAATTACTTTGCTAACACCAGCTGGTAATTCATCATTATCTTTTCTAGAGTAAATTTTAACATCATGAACGATACCTTCTCCACCGTGTGGAACACGAAGTGATGTATCACGAACCTCACGAGTTTTTTCTCCAAAGATTGCATGTAATAGTTTTTCTTCTGAAGTAAGTTCAGCCATACCTTTTGGTGTAACTTTACCAACTAAGATATCTCCTTCTTTAACCTCAGTACCGATAATTACAATACCGTTTTCATCTAAGTTCTTACGAGCTTCATCACTAACATTCGGAATATCACGAGTAATTTCTTCTGGTCCTAATTTAGTTTCACGACATTGCATTTGATAATCTTCTATATGAATTGATGTATAAACATCATCTTTTACTAATTTTTCATTTAAGATAACAGCATCTTCATAGTTATATCCATTAAATGTCATGAATGCAACTACTACGTTCTTACCTAAAGCAAGTTCTCCCTTATCCATACTTGGACCATCTGCGATAACATGTCCACGTTCAACTTTATCACCGACCTGAACACATGGTCTATGATGATAGCATGAATCCTGGTTACTTTCTTCGAAGTTTGCTAGGTAATATGTATCTTTTCCTGTTTTATTTTTAACAACAATGTGTTTTGCATCTACGTATTCAACAATACCATCAGCTTTTGCAACAATTGCAGCTCCTGAATCTCTAGCAGCAATATATTCAACACCAGTTCCAACAAGTGGAGCTTCTGCTTTTAATAATGGTACTGATTGACGTTGCATGTTAGCACCCATCAATGCACGAGTTGCATCATCGTGTTCTAGGAACGGAATACAACTTGTTGTAACTGCAACAACTTGTTGTGGAGATACATCGATATAATCAACTTGTTCAGGTTTAACTAAAATATTTTCACCACGGAAACGAGCAGCTACTTGTTCATCAATCATTACATTGTTATCGTCTGTTGTAACAGTAGCTTGAGAAATAATAACATCATTTTCTTCATCTGCTGTTAAGTAGTCTACTTGTTCTGTAATCTTACAATTTTCAACTTTACGATATGGAGTCATAATAAATCCATACTCATCTACTTTTGCATAACTTGCAAGAGATGTAATAAGTCCGATATTTTGTCCTTCAGGAGACTCAATTGGACAAATACGTCCATAGTGTGAAGGGTTAACGTCACGAACTTCCATACCTGCACGATCACGAGAAAGCCCTCCTGGTCCTAATGCAGATAAACGACGTTTATTTGTAAGCTCTGAAATTGGGTTAATTTGGTCCATAAATTGTGATAATTGACTTGAACCAAAGAACTCTTTCATCGCAGCTGTTACTGGTCTAATATTAATTAATGTTTTAGGAGTTACTTCATCCATTTCTTGGGTAGTCATTCTTTCACGAATTACACGTTCCATACGTGATACACCAATACGGAATTGATTTTGTAATAATTCTCCTACTTGACGAATACGACGATTTCCTAAATGGTCAATTTCATCATAATTACCAAATCCACTTAATAAACATAAGTAATAGCTAACTGCAGCATATACATCTGGTATAGTAAGTCTCTTAACTTCCACAGTTTGATCATTACCAATAAGTGTAATCTTTTCTGATTTTTTATTTGGATTATAAATCTTAATTTCTTGAATTCTCTTATATACATCAAGTTCATCATTAATTTTTGCATCCTTTAATCCAAACCCATTCGCTAAGACTGGTCTTAAAGTTTCTAAGACATCTTTTGTTACAAGAGTATCCTTAGCTACTACAACTTCACCATCTACTTTAATGTCCTCAGCCAATGTTTGATTTAATAAACGATCTAATACATTTAATTTACGATTAAATTTATAACGACCAACACGAGCTAAGTCATATCTAAATTCATCGAAAAATCTAGTAATAATTTGGTTCTTAGAAGAATCAAGTGTAGCTGGTTCTCCTGGTCTTAATTTCTCATAAATTTCAATTAAAGCTTCATCTGTATTCTTAGTAGAATCTTTAAGAATTGTATTTTCAAGATATTCATTTTTTCCGAATAATGCACGGATATCGTCATCACTAGACAAACCAAAAGCACGTAACAATGTAGTAAGTGTTACTTTACGAGTTCTATCAATTCTTACATATAGAACATCTCTTGCATCTGCCTCAAATTCTAACCAAGTACCACGAGTTGGAATAATTTGAGAAGTGATAAGTTGACGCCCATTTTTATCGATTTCAAGGTTAAAATACACACTTGGAGAACGTACCAACTGTGAAATAATAACACGTTCAGCACCGTTGATAACAAATGTACCACTATCAGTCATGATAGGCATGTCTCCCAAGAAAATTTCTTGTTCTTTTACTTCTCCTGTTTCATGATTAAATAGTCTGACATCTACTTTTAAAGGTGCAGAATAGGTAGTTTCTCTGTCTTTACATTCTTTTATAGAGAATCTAGGTTCATCAAAATGATAATCTCCAAATTCCAAAGACAAAGTACCTGCAAAATTTTCTACGGGGAATAAATCGTCAAATACCTCTTTAATACCAGTAGTCGTGAACCATTGATAAGATTTTGTTTGGATTTCCAATAAATCTTTTAGTTCATAAGTGTTCTTAATTCTAGAAAAACTTCTTCTTTTACGGTGGTCACCACAATTAATTATTTTATATGCCACAAAATTCACCCCTATACACATATAATCAAAGAACATATTTATAAAAAATAATACGTTGCCAATTTATATTATTAGCACAAATCTATCAACAAGTCAACGATTTATACATTTTATTACAAAAAAACCTTTATTTTTTTCTAAGATAGTAACATTATATATTTTTTCTAAATCGGATATCGTCGATTTTGCACCTTGATCTTTATGAATGACAAAAAACAACATTCCATCTTCTGTTAAATGCTCTTTTGCATTCATCAAAATTTCATATACTACTTTTTTCCCAGCCCGAATCGGTGGATTAGTAATAATAACATCATAAATAGATGAAATATTTTCATAACAGTTGCTTTCAAATATTGTCACATCTAATTTATTTGCCTTTGCGTTCATTTTCGCCAAGTGAAGTGCACGTCGATTTACATCACACATATCCACTTCACAATCAGTTGCTTTTTTTAGATACAGCCCAATTGGGCCATAACCACAGCCCACATCTAAAATTTTTCCTTTTATTTCTTCTAACGGAAGATTTTCTAATAATAGTCTTGTTCCAAAATCTAATTTATTCTTAGAAAACACTCCGTTATCTGTTGAAATTTCTAGTGTTGTATTAAGAATTCGAATTGATACTTTTTTTATCTCGCTTGGTAAAGAGACATTATCAAAATACTGTGCCAAATTATCCCCCCAAAAATTATATTTACTTTACTTACTTTCAAGTAAAAAAGAACCAACTATAAAATAAATAATAGTTAGTTCTCCTTTCGTATCAATATAATACTATACTTTAGTCAAAAAGGTCAAGAAAAAAGTGGATTATAAGTACTTCTGTCAATAGAATGTACATTTTTTTACACTTGTATTTATTTTAAAATGCTTTTTTATAATAATAATCAATTGTTATCATTTGCTTTTCCTTATTAGTAGAAACATCAGAAACTCGAATTTTCATAGTATTAGTTCCAATATTAAAAGTCTGTTCACAAGAATCTTCCTCAATAAGACAGGTCTCCACCAAACGATAAACAAAATTTTCTACAGCAAAAAAATCATTATTATGATCATATTTAAAAAGCAATTCTAAATCACTATAAATATTCAAATCATTTCTAGAAAAATTATGGTATGTTTTTAAATCCATTTTATTATCACTCACACAAATTGAACTACGAAGTTTCCTATTTTCATAATAAAAATCAGTATAAATATTATTGGAACAAAGGCGATTATATTTTCTATCATACTTTTCTGTAAAAAAAATATCATCATACTTACTTACCATACTTGATATATCTTTTTCATATTGATCAATACTCTTCAAATCAAAAAAACAAGTAATCCCGACTAAAGTAAAACCAACAATGATAGATTTTAAAATTTTTTTAATTATCATTTAAAACCACTCCATTCTTAAATTTATCATTTTTACTATATATTTTATAAACTCTAAAAGTGGTTCTTTTTTCTATTATCTCTTTTCCTGTTGAAACGTTTATTTTTCCAGAATATATATCATAGTCTCTCTTACTTTGAAGTAACTTACAATCTGTATATACTTCAAAAGAAAAGTCTGATTTATGATCCTCTATATACCTATGAATATTTACTTGCTCCAAAAGTTGTATCGTTAAAAGAGCATCTCGATCATCAAAATGATACTGATCTACCTTACGAGCTGCCAAAAATTTTAAAAAGTTATTATCAACCACAACTCCCATGTTTTCTAGAAATGTCATATCAAGTTTTTTATTGTGCTGCTTATTTACAAAAATAATAGTTGACTCTCCCTGTTCAATCATAATATATCGATGCAGCAAATCTAAATAATAATGATAACACTTACTTGCCATTATATAATCAATTAGTATATATAGAAGAAAAGTCATAATCAAAAAAACTAGGTTATTAAAGAACAATGGCATTCCTCGATATCTTATTGGTAAAAGATAATTACCAAATACTGCATATAAAAATACAAAAACAAAAAGTAAAAATATACTTATATATAAAATGAATTTATTAGAAGAGGAGGATCTATCTCTCATTTTTTTATACACTTTATTATTTAAGTCTAAAATATAAATTTTCCCATCTATCGAATCTACCTGCGTATAATATCGATTTATCAAATCCATCTTTCTTTTACTCATTGTTTTACACCTACTCTATAAAAAGTATATCATAAGATTTTTAAAGAAAGAAAAAAAGAGTTAGCTAAACTAACTCTTTTACATGCATAGACAATATATTGAATTACTTAAATTCAACTGTAGCTCCAGCTTCTTCAAGCTTAGCTTTAATGTCATTTGCTTCGTCTTTAGAAATGTTTTCTTTAATAGTTCCGTTGTTATCAACGATATCTTTAGATTCTTTTAATCCTAATCCAGTAATTTCACGAACTACTTTGATTACGTTAACTTTAGCATCTCCAGCTGCTGCTAATACTACAGTAACTGTTGAATTGCTATCATCAGCAGCATCTCCAGCTACTGGTGCTGCTGCTACTGCAACTGCACTTGGATCAACACCAAACTCTTCTTTCATTGCATCTACTAATTCTTTAATTTCTAAAAGACTCATTTCTTTTAAGCTTTCAATAAAGCTTTCTCTTGTTAACTTTGCCATTATATTTTCCTCCTATTTTTATTTATTAATTAGAGATTACTCTCCTTCTTTTTGTTGTGCATATAAATCTAAGCAGATTGATAAATCTTTTGCGATTTGAATCATACCACCAGCAAGCATTGTAAGTAGACCTTCTCTTGATGGAATCTTTGCAAGTTCTTGAAGTGCTTCTTGATCTGATTTTTCCCCATCTACGATCCCTACTTTTAGCATCATTGCTGGATGTGTCTTTGCAAAATCTGCAAGAACCTTAATTGGTGCAATTGCATCTTCACCATAAGCTAATGCGCTAGGTCCTTCTAAGCTTTCATTTAAGTCGATTTTAAGATCATCAAATGCTCTTGCCATTAAAGTATTTTTGTATACTTTATAGTCACTTCCAGTTTCTCTTAATGCTCTTCTCAATTCTTTTGATTCACTATCTGTTAATCCACGATAATCGAATAAAACAATAGTAGAAGCATTAGAAACTGTTTCTTTAATCTCATCAATAACAACTTGCTTTTGCTCTAAGATTTTTACGTTTGCCACTAAAACACCTCCTCTAAATGATTATTTATTTAGGGATGCCAAATAAAAAGTTCCTGACAATGCCAAGAACTTTTAACTTACTTTTTAAGTCCTCGGTAGGATTTACTTTTATACCTACTGTCTTTGGCACCAATAAATTACTAGTATTATAAACTATATTTTACTATTTGTCAAAAGAATTAGTTAAAATTCTAACTCCAGGACCCATAGTACTTGTAACAGAGACATTCTTAACATATTCTCCTTTTACAGTTGCAGGTTTTACTTTAAGAATAGCAGAAATAAATGCATTTAAGTTTTCTACTAATTGTTCTTCAGTAAATGACACCTTTCCAATAATCCCGTGAACGTTTCCAAAACTATCAGTTCTGTATGCAACACGTCCAGCTTTAACTTCTGCTACTGCTTTTGAAACGTCAGTAGTTACAGTTCCAGTTTTAGGGTTTGGCATTAAACCTTTTGGTCCTAAAACTCTACCTAATTTACCTAGTAAAGGCATCATATCAGGAGTAGCAATCATTACATCAAAATCGAACCAATTTTCTTTTTCGATTTTTTGAAGCATATCAACGTCACCAACATAGTCAGCTCCAGCTTCAGTAGCTTTCTTAGCATTTTCTCCTTTAGCGATTACTAATACACGTTTTGTTTTTCCTGTTCCGTGAGGTAAAACGATAGCACCTCTTAATTGTTGATCAGCTTTTTTAGTATCTAAATTAAGACGAACAGCAACTTCAACACTTCCATCAAATTTACTAACAGAAGTTTCTTTTACTAATTTGATTGCTTCTTCTTTAGTATAAAGTTTAGCTTTTTCAATTTTCTTAGTAGCTTCAACATATTTTTTTCCATGTTTTTTCATGTTTTTTCCTCCTTATGTGGTATTTGGTACAATAGTACCCTAGCGAGATATGATATCTAGGATATCAAAGTCGATAAGCGGATCTCTCCCACATAGGTTTATAACCTATATGAATAAGTATTTTTATTTTGCTATTTATTAGTCAACAATTGTGATTCCCATGTTACGAGCAGTACCTTCAACAATCTTCATTGCATCTTCTACTGTGTAAGCATTTAAATCAGGCAACTTTGTTTCTGCGATTTCGCGTAATTGTGCTCTTGTAATAGTTCCAGCAGTTTCACTACCAGCTTTACTAGCACCTTTATTAATTCCAGCAGCTTTCTTAATTAAGAAACCAGCAGGTGGAGTCTTAATTACAAAATCAAAACTTCTATCATCATAGATTGAAATTTCAACTGGTAAAATATCTCCCATTCTGTCTCTTGTTGCATCGTTATATTTTGTACAAAATTCTTGTAGATTGATTCCAGCAGGTCCTAAAACTGTTCCAACGGGTGGAGCAGGTGTAGCTTTACCAGCAGGAACTTGTAATTTAATTTTTCTTACAACTTCTTTTGCCACGAAAAACACCTCCTATAATTTTGTTTCGTTTTCACGTGTGTGGTCCAAGTAGCTTTTATCCGCTCGATTACTTTTAATCTTTTCACTTCATTGCTTCCCACTAAATCTATATAATTAAATATAGCCCCTAAATAATAACATTATTCATAGAAAAAATCAAGATTTTTATTTATTTTCTCCATGAAATATTCTTTTTCTAGAAAATAGAATCAAAATCTATTCCTAATTTGTTACTTCAATTTCAGCAATTTCTACTTCAACTGAAGTTTCTTGTCCAAACAAATCAACAAGTAATAGTGCTTTTTGATTTGCAGCATCTACTTCATCGATTACACCAAACATATCTGCAAATGGCCCAGATATAATACGAACACGAGTACCTTTCTCTAGTTCTTTATTAACATCGATACGACTCATTCCCATATTGTTTAGAATTTTATCTACTTCAAAAGGTTGTAATGGTGTTGGTTTTGCTCCTTTACCACTAGATCCAATAAATCCAGTAACACCTGGTGTATTACGGATAACATACCATGCTTCATCACTCATAACCATTTCAACAAGAATATATCCAGGAAACATCTTACGAATTTTTTCTTTTTCTACACCATCTTTTACTTCGATTTCTTTTTGCTCAGGAACGATAACACGGAAAATAAAATCTTTCATATCCATGCTTTGAGCACGCATTTCTAACTTTTCTTTTACCTTATTTTCGTGTCCTGAATAAGTATTAACTACATACCATTGTTTATCCATATACTACACACCTGCCTTTATTAAAGCAAAAACTAAATCAATAATATAGAAGAAAGCTGAGAAGAATAAAATAAATACTAGCGTAGCAGTAGAATATTTAATCATATCCTTTCTACTAGGCCATTTTACTTTTGAAACTTCTGATTTTACCTCATGAAAATATTTAAAAATTCCCTTTTTAGGCTTTTTTACTTTCTTTTCTTTTGCTTTTTTCTTAGTATCTTTTGTTTTTGGCTTATCCTTTTCTTTCTTTTTTGACTCCTTTTCGTTCTTTTCAATCACTTTTGAGTCTTTTTTTGAGTTAAGCTTATCTAATTCTTGATCAACATCAAGAATCTCACGATTACTCTTTACAACCTTTGCCATAATTACCCACCTTTATATCAAAATAAAAACACCTTTTCGTGTTCACCAATAAGATAACACAAAAAGGTAGTATAGTCAACAAATATTTATTAAATATTTAATTAAGATAAGATATAAAATAATAGAAATGCACCCAGCATAACCAAAGTTCCTACAATAGAAAATGTAAGCACATAATTTACATAAGCAGCTTCCCCATTTTTAGGAGATAGCGCTCTACCTGCTTCTGTACTTTTAGATAAAGAAATTGAATTTCCACGAGTATTCATAGAATTCATCTTTTGGTCAATATAATCTGAATAATAAATAGGTTCTTTCATTTCATCATCAAAAATTTGTTTATAATAATCTAAGTCTTCTTCTGGAAAATAGGTACAAGTAAAATCCATATTATTTTTTAATACATCAAACTGAAGAAGACCATTTTCCAAACTATATTCTGCTTCTTCCCCTGCCAAATACATACAAAATGTCAAAGTAGAAAGCATTCTAATATCATTAATTCTAGCCTGCCTCTGATCCCCTTCATCAAAAAAATATTTAGAAGCTGGATAAACAGATTGAAAAGAAGGCGTTCTTGTTTCCTCATCTACAAAAATAGAAAATGGAGAAAAATTCTGCACAATACCACCATTTTGATGGATCATTTTTAATTGTCGATCTAATTGATAAAAGAAACTACGCTTATAATCACTGGACATTCTAGGAAGACCAAAATCTACTATATTTATCTTATCCATAGTATCACCTATTATCATTATACACTAGTTACAATTTTTTTCAATCACTTAAATATTCTCTCAGAGAATGTCTCAATCTCCTCAATGTCAAAATAACCTTAGAAAATTCAATATCTAATAAAGAAGAAATCTCAAAATTAGTAAATCCATTCCAATATAATTCAAACATTTGACTATTTTCATTATCTAAATTAATACAGAACTTATGAATTTGTTGATATATATCCTCCATCAAATACTCTATTTCTGGGTTTTTTGCTTGAAGATTTTCTATAGATTCTAAAAGGCAATGATTCTTCTCCCCAAAAGTAAAATCTAAAGATAAAGAATCTACATAAACAGATCTTTTTTTTGTTTGTAATCCCTTTACATAATTTAAAATTTTACTTCTCACAGTGATACATAAAAATGTATAAAATAAGGTTTCACTCTCTTCTTGGTAATATCTAACAGCCCTATCAAAGGCTAAATAAGCCTCCTGACATAAATCATCATATTCTACTCCATATTTTTTATATGCTTGATAATAGCTTGACGCATATTTTTTTAAAAGAGGTTGATATTTTTCATAAAGAATTGAAAAAGCATCCTCATTTTTTTCATTTACCATATAAATTAATTCATAATCATTATATTCCTGGTATTGTTTCATGTTATCCTTTCTGCCTGAATATCTCATAAATCATAATCCCGGCTGCCACACTGGCATTTAAACTATTTACTTTGCCACGCATAGGGATTCTAGCTATAAAATCACAAGATTCACGGACCAATCTGCTCATACCCTCTCCCTCATTACCAATGATAAGAGCAATTTTTCCAGAATAATCAATCTCACGATAATCAACGCTATTTTCCATATCAGTACCTACAACCCAAAAACCATGATTTTTTAAATTTTGAATAGTAGTATTTAAGTTTGTCACCATACTAACTGGGATATTCTCAATCGCGCCAACACTTGTTTTTATTACTGTAGCATTCACTTCTACTCCACGATTCTTTGGGATAATAATTGAAGTAACACCTGCAGCTTCACAAGTACGAATGATTGCACCTAAATTATGTGGATCTTCTAGATGATCTAAAATCACAATTACAGCATCCTCTTGATCTAAAAATTGATTGTAATCAGTATACCTAAAATCCTCTACATCCAAGATTATACCTTGATGAATTCCATTTGCAAGTTTGTCTAATTCAAAATTCTTCTTAAAAACCACTGGAATTTTAGATTTTTCTATAGAGAAAATTAAATTTTTATCTCGAAAACCTTCCTGCAAATAGATTTTTCTAACTTTTTCACTTTTTTTCAAATATTCTTCTGCAACGTTTCGTCCATATACTAACATAATTTACCCTCCAATATTTGTACCATTATTTCATTAATTCGATTCTTTTTTTGTGATAAATCTAAATACCCAATTACAGCTTCTAACGCAGTAGCATGTTTATAAGTTACAATGTCACAATTTCTAGGGTGAGAATTACTTTTATAATTCCTAGCCCTCCTGATAATAGATAGTTCATCCTCCGTGAAAAACTCTCGATCAATTAATAGTTGTAAAAACTTAGCCTGACTTTTCGCACTAACATAATCAACAGCCTTTATTTGCAAATCATTTACATGATTAATTCCTAAAGATATTAAATGACGACGTACATAATTTTCATAAATGGTATCTCCTAAATAAGCAAGTACCAACACATTGATTTCTAATATATTCATAAACTTCACCTAACAATAGTATATCATACATCCTTAGAAAAATATTTTATCAAAAGAAAAAGATAGAATGAAAGATTTTTAGTTGTCTAAAATCAATACATACTATCCTAATAACTATTATAATTTATAATGCTATATACATCTTAATGACTTGATTATTATCATTATACTTAACAGATAATTTAAAGTGTTCAGAAAGCCATTCTTTCGTATCTTTATAACGATAATCCATATACCAAACTTCTCCTACTATACCAAAGGAAGAAGGTTCTCCTAATATAGAGTGAACTTCATCTTTGGTCATGCCCATAGATACTCCACGTACACTAATATTTGTAGAAAAATCACTACTTAATACAGTATCATCTATGCTAATTGCTATTTCATGTACGATTTTATGAAGAAAATTTTCCTTAGCATTACTGTCCTTATATGCATCTTCATTACGAAAATTTATATAAACTTTTACATCTGAATTATCTTCTTTATATTGTTCAGAAACAGAAAGATCATCTACACTATAATTTTCTTTATCTATAATATTTTTTCCAGATAATCCAATAGAAGAATTAAAATTATTTAATACTTTACCAACAGTAAGATTAAGTATATTAAATTCTTTATTTCCTATTTTTAAAATTACCTCCCCAGATTCAAGTTCTCTATCTGGAGTAATTTCACTATCACTGTAATGATAAACCCCAGACTTTGAAGTATCACTTTCAACATTTTGTTTCTTATCATCATAAATATTACTATCACTATTTAATTTTTCAGAACTCTTTCCACAACCACTACAAAAAGCAATTGCAATCAACAAAATAATTATCTTCTTCTTCATATTTCTACCCTCACTTCTATTATAGAATAATACCTCATATGTATCGATTTTAATAAGTTTTTATTATCAATTAATCTTAGTACCACAATAAGAACATTCTTCTTGACTTAAATCAATACTAGCTCCACAATTAGGACATTTATTAATTGATTTTTTGGAAACATTATCTATAGAATTAGTCTCTTCTACAGATACTTTCTCACCATTTACATATTTTGTTACCTTTTTATTAACATTAGTTATTATCTTAACATCACCTTTTATCATCTTCTCACGTTCATCATGAGTAAAGTCAGGCAACTTATCGCTGGAAACATCATCTTCTTTATTAGAAATAGTCACATTCCCAAATGGTAGTTTAAGATTTGCTTTTACTTTACTATCATTGTCAATTTTTTTACTAGAGTAATTTCTTATTCTTATAACGCAAATAATGACAACTATCAAAAAAATTAAAAACAACATAACAAACACTCCATTACATTAAAAACTATTATTCTATATTAAAAGTATATCATATAAAAAAAACAATAGACAATAAAAAAGAGTCTTAAAATTCCTTCTTTACATTATCTCTTCAAGAAATATTTTCAAATAAAAAAGTAAAAATATAGTCATATATTTCTACTTTTCTATAAAATTATTCATCACGATTTCTTCCTATTAAAATAAGTGCAAATCTCAAAATTTCTAATAATGTCGTAGCTAGCCCAGCAACATAAGTCATAGCAGCAGCCTTCAACATTTCTTCGCTTCCTTCATGTTCCTTCTTCTTTAAAATTTTCATTTCATCTAAATAAATGAGAGCTCTTCTAGAAGCATCAAATTCAACTGGAAGTGTAATTAGTTGGAAAATTAATATAACAAGTAATAGTCCGATTCCACCCCAAGCCAAATCTATCATATTAAATATAAGTCCAATCATGATTGCAATATAACCAAATTTAGATGCAAAACTAACAAATGGAAAAATAGCACCACGTACCTTAATAAAGAAATATCCTTCCTTATCTTGCACTGCATGACCCACTTCATGAGAAGCTACACTACAAGCAGCAACAGTTTCTCCATGAAATATTTCAGTAGAAAGACGAACCACTTTTCTAGTTGGATCATAATGATCAGTAAGTGTACCTTTTACTTCAGTAACATAGACATCTTCCAATCCGTTTTTATCAAGAATCATACGTGCAACTTCTTGTCCTGATAAGCCTTTTTCATTCTTTACTTTGCTATATTTATTGTATTTACTATTAACAAAGTATTGCGCAACTAATGTAATAATAGTACCAAGTAGAATTAATCCATATCCAATGATATCATAACCATAATAACCCATAATATTCCTCCATTATAAGATTTCGTAAGTAGTACCTTCTCTACTATCAATTAAACGAATTCCTTTTTCTAATAATTCATTACGAATTGAATCCGCTTCCTCAAAATTTTTATTTTGCTTTGCATTTTTTCTATCCTCAATTCGTTTTAAAATATAGCTTTCTAATTCTTCATTGGTTTCTTCCTCTTCTTCAATAATTAAATTCAAAGATAAAACCTTATCAAAATCTTCAATTAAATAAAGTTTTGTAAAATCAGTAAGTTCTTCATCCTTTAATACATCATAAACTAAAGTTAACATACTAGATGTATTTAAATCATTAGAAATGGCTTCTTTAAATGCATTTTGGTAAAAATCGATTTTCCCCTCTTTTAAGTTAGGCGTACGATCAAGTTTTTGAATTTTCTTTCTAAGTTTTTGATAAGCTTGATTTACTTGATCTAATGCTTCATAAGAGAAAGTTAATACTTTGCGATAATGACTTCCTAAGCAAAAGTAACGATATACTAGTGGATCATACCCCTTTTCCTTTAATAGAGAAACAGTTAAAAACTCACCCTTAGATTTACTCATCTTCCCAGTTTTATCATTTAAATGTTCTCCATGTACCCAGTAATTACACCATTTATGACCAAAATAAGCCTCACTCTGTGCTATTTCATTAGTATGATGTGGAAAAACATTATCTACACCACCACAATGGATATCTAAATACTCTCCCAAATACTTACCACTAATTCCACTACATTCAATATGCCAACCTGGATATCCGATTCCCCAAGGAGAATCCCATCTCATATCTTGATTTTTAAACTTACTATCAGTAAACCAAAGTACAAAGTCTGCAGGATTTTTCTTGGCTTTATCTTCTTCTACAGTATCCCTTACACCAACCATCAAATCATCTTTGTTTCTACCAGATAATTGATAATAGTCCTTTGCCTTTGTAACATCAAAATAAACATTTCCAGAAGAAATATAAGCATATCCATCTTCTAGCATTTTAGTAATCATTTTAATATAAGTATCAATATGATGACTAGCAGGTTCAATAATACTAGGTTTCTTGATATTTAAAGCTTCACAATCATTAAAGAATGCATCTGTATAAAACTGTGCTATTTCATAAACTGTTTTACCTTCTCTAAGAGCACCCTTTTCCATCTTATCTTCACCAGTATCTCCATCACTAGTTAAATGACCAACATCTGTGATATTCATTACTCTTTTTACATCATATCCTAAATAACGAAGACTTTTTTCTAAAATATCTTCAAAAATATAAGTACGAAGATTTCCAATATGAGCAAAATGATATACGGTAGGTCCACAAGTATACATACGAACTACTCCCTCTTCATGAGGAACAAATTCTTCTACCTGTTTTGTCAATGTATTATATAATTTCATAAAATCACCTTTTCATTATATTCTATTATCTCAAATCAATATTATTATACCATATCTATTATCACTTGAAAACAAAGAAAAAAGAGACCTAAGTCCCTAATTAATTATTGTTTACATAAATTTCCGTTTTTCCACTTAATATATGATCAATTACATAGTCATCAATTTCATCTTCGATAACCTGATCAATTTTCCTAGCGCCAAATTCCAAATATCTTGTATTTTGAATCATTTTATCAATAATACCTTCACTAATATGAACCTTAATATTTCTCTCTCTAAATTTCTTTTTGACATAATCTAATTTAATTTTAATAATTGATCGAATATTATTTTCATCTAGTTTTCTAAAATAAATAGTTTTTTGTATACGATTTAATAACTCTAATGATAAAAATTCTTTTAACTTACTATCATTCTTACTAACTTCTTCGATAAAGCCAACAGACTCATTATGAAAGCCTAAATTAGAAGTCATGATAATGATATGATGATTAAAATGAACCATATTTCCCTTAGAATCAGTAATTTTACCCTCATCTAATATTTGCAAAAATAAATTTAAAACAGACGGATGTGCCTTTTCTATTTCATCAAGTAAAATAATAGAATGTGGACTTTTTCTAATTTCTTCTAGTTTATTTTTACCATCATCATATCCAACATATCCAGGAGAAGATCCAATAATTTTATTAATAGAAGAACTATCTCTATACTCACTCATATCAAATCGAATTAGTTTGCCTTCCCCAAATAGAAAATGTGCATATTCTAAAGCAAGTTTTGTTTTTCCTACACCAGTTGGACCTACAAATAAATAAGAATATGGTTTATCACTATCCTTATATCCTAATTTAATTCTTTTTGTTGCTTTCACAAGCTCATTAATTGCTTCTTCTTGACCTATAATTTTTTTATGAAGTCCTTTTTCTAATTTTTCCATATATTTTGAACAACTACTATTGATTTCATAAACTGGTATCTTAGTTTTCTCAGAAATAACATTCGCAATATCATTTTCATGAATAACATGAACGTTTTTCTTAGCCTTATGTTTTAATTCAATCTCATTAATTTTAGTTAATAAATCCTTTTCTTGATATTTAAGCTTTGTTGCATTTTCAAAATCTTGCTTCATAATGTATTTATTTTTTTCCTCTTTTACCAAGTTTAATTGTGATTGATATAAATCAAGTTTAGTAGAACTCTTATGACGAATTAAAGAAACCTTAGAACAAACTTCATCTAAAATATCAATCGCCTTATCTGGTTGTTTTCTATCATAAATATATTTATCAGATAATTTAATAATAAGCTTTAATTCAGAATCATTAATTTTGACATTGTGAAATGATTCGTAAATTGGTCGAAGTTTTTCTAAAATATTATAAACTTCTGAAGAATTCGGTTCATATACAAAAACTGTTTGAAATCTTCTGTCCATCGCACGATCTTTTTCTATCGTTTGCTTATATTCGTCCGTAGTAGTTGCCCCTATTAAACGAATTTTTCCACGTGCTAGAGCAGGTTTAAATATATTAGCAGCATCTATCGCACCCTCTGCTCCGCCAGCACCCATCAAAGTATGTATTTCATCAATAAAAAGTAAAACATCATTATTGGATTCAATCTCTTTAATCATCTTGGTAACACGTTCTTCAAATTCCCCACGATATTTCGTTCCTGAAACTAAGGATGCAATAGATACAGAAATAATTCTTTTATTTTTAAGTTTATCTGGAACTTTATTTTGAACAATCAATCTAGCAAGTTCTTCAACCAAAGCTGTTTTTCCTACTCCAGCATCTCCAATTAACAATGGGTTATTTTTGTTTCTTCTACATAATATTTCCATTAATCGAACTATTTCTTGTTCTCTACCAACAACAGGATCTAATTTATTAAGAGAAGCTTCTTTAGTTAAATCAATTCCAAATTCTTCTACAAGCAATTTTTTTCCTCCCTTTTTCTTTTTCACTACGATTCTATTAGAAAAATACTCTTGTAAATCATTGATATCAACATCCATTTGTTTTAGAATTCGAATTGCTACTCCCTCACCTTCTTCTAAAACAGCTAAAAATAATTGATCACTAGTTACTTCATTACTATTCATGTCCCTCGAAAGTAAGATAGAGGTTTCTATTACTCTCTTTAAAAGAGGTGTAAATAAAAACCAATGATTCTCCTCTTTTCCTATTCCTATTTGTTCTACAATTTGTTGATAAAATGAATCATATGTAATTTGAAATTCCTTTAATCGATTTGCTAAATCATTATTATTTCTTAAAATAGATAAAACCAAATGTTCACTACTCACATAAGGATGCTTTAATTTTTGCATCTCCCTTTTTGCACCAAGTAAAATTTTCTGGGCTTCTTCACTAAATTTAGAAAACATAATAATCCTCCTATTCCATTCTATGATTATTATGCTATATTTAGAATTTTTTTAAACGATTAAAAAAGAAAAAACAGAAAAAAGACTACTCATAAGAATAGTCCTCTTAAATAATTAATTTCCTATAAAGCTAAAATGATTAAGAATACTACTGCTAAAACAGCAAGTAATGCTAGGAATAATTTCCAAATATGCTTTAACCATTGTTTGTAAGAAACATTTAAATAACATAATGTACCCATTAAAATAAAACTTGTTGGTGCTACTAAACATACTAATCCATAAATTGATTGGAAAATAACCCCGATTAATGGATATAATTCAGTATTAGTAATAACAGTTTCAATATAAGGTAATACATTTTGAGAAACATAGATTAAATCTACATTAAATACTGATGCAAGTAATGCAGCAACCATCATTGTTACAACATTGAATCCTGAAGTAATATTTAACAAGAATTTGGTAATGAATAATTGGAATGGATGATAAGTAACAACTACTAATACGACATATGTTAATAGCATTACAACTCCTGGTCCAAATGATCTTCTAACACCTTCACAAATTCCATCAATAAAATCCTCAAATTTTACACGATATACTAATGCAAGAACACAAGTAGCAATCATAACAACTACTGGAACTTCAATAGCTACATTCCATTTTCCAAATGCACTTAATTGCCCTAAAATAGTACCAAAAATTGGGAATCCAAGTACCTTGTATTCTTTTACCGCTTTTGTTGCTTCTTCAAACCAAGTGATTTCAAATAAACCAGCCCAGTCAAACATACCAAGTGCTATAATAATGATTACTAAATCAAAAATAATTGCAAGTGGCCAAATATTAGCTTTTTTCTTATTCTTAGTTGAAATAACTAATGTTTCAGAACTATCTTTTGCCATAGCAGCAGAAGTCTTAGGTGGTCTACCTCTTTTTCCAGTAGACTTCTTAGTCTCCTGTTTAGAATTTTTGCTTGAAGATTTCTTTTGTCCCTTTTTAGGACTAGATGACTCCTTCTTAGAAACTTTTGTATCTTTCTTAACAGATACTTTTTCTTCCTTCCTATTAGATACTTCTACTTTCTTTTCTTCAACCTTTTCAGTTTTTACTTCTACCTTTTCAGCTTGAATAGTAGTATTTTTTGTCTTCTTACTATATAACACAACTTGTGCAATTAAAAGAATGATAAAGATTACTAAAATTACAATCTTAGAAAGCATCTCATCAAATGAACCAATAGCTAAAACCTGATTCATATATTGAGTAGTAGCAACTCCAAGTGTAGTCCCTGCAATACCAGCAACAACTGAACCTACAGTAACTGTAGCAGCAGTTAATCTGTTATATCCCATCTTAAGTACAACATCTATAACAAATGGGAATACAAAGATAATTGGTAATACGATACCTGTAACTGAAACTAACACTGAAAGTAATATGATTACAACTGAAAGGAAAATAACTTCCATTCCTTTGAACCCATCTACTATTTTTTGAACTAATTCCTTATATGCTGGAATACGGTAAGCAACACCATAAAACATACCACAAATTAGTATATATAATAGAACGTTTCCAAAGTATTGTAATGCAACCATTGGATAGCTGAAGAAATCAAAGAATCCAGCTTGTAGTCTTTCTCCCACAGTTAAAGTTGCTTGAAATTGTGCACTAGGTATAATCCAAGTACATATTACCACAACTAAAATAGTTAAGAGTACAACCTTTAAAATATTGTGTTTTTTCATATTAACCCTCCCATTATTAATTATATCAACATTTACAGTAAAATCAACAATTTTAAGTGAAAGTTTGATGAAATTTCTTTATAAATAAAGGATTTTGTGATAATAGAATTAACTTTTCCATAAATTATCTTTTTCCAATACTAAGTAAATCCCTAAACATACAAAAAAATTCTAGTATAACTACCAGAATTTTTTATTATATTTTAATCGTTTTCTTTTGTATCAAGTGGTCTCATTAATGGGAACATAACAACATCACGAACGCTTTCACTACCCGTTAATAATTGAACAATACGGTCAATTCCCATACCCCAACCAGAAATTGGAGGCATACCATATTCCATGGCACCAATATAGTCATAATCCATGTCCATTGCTTCTTCATCTCCAGCGGCTTTTAACTTTGCTTGATCTAATAAACGTCTTTCTTGTTCTTGTGGATCAACAAGTTCTGAATATCCATTAACAATCTCAGCTCCATTAATAACTAATTGGAATCTATCACTAACTTCAGGTCGATTATCATTACTTCTTGCAAGTGGAGATAAGCTTGTTGGATGTTCAGTTAAATATACTGGTCCAAGCATATGTGGACGAGCGACTTTTTTATATAAAACATCAACTAAATTACCAAATCCTAAATTTTCAAGTGGTGTTTCACTTTCTACTTCTATTTTTTCTTCTAAAATTTTAGAAAGTAATTTTTCTTTTGTATTATAAACCTCGATATCAATATTTGCATATTTAATTAATAATTCACGGAAAGTAACTCTTCCCCAGTCACCACTCATATTGATTTCTTTATCTCCAAAAGTAATTTTTAAAGTACCAAAAATATTCATAATAATCGTTTGAAGCATATTTTGAATTAATTTCATATTATCTTCATAATTATAATAAGCTTGATATCCTTCTACCATAGTAAAATCTTGTAAGTGTGAAGCATCCATTCCTTCATTTCTAAAACAACGAGCTACTTCATAAACTTTTGGAATACCACCAACAACTGCTCTTTTTAAATAAGTTTCAGGCGCAATTCTTAAAAATACATCCAAATCTAATGCATTATGATGAGACTTAAACGGACGAGCTGTAGCTCCACTAGCCTTATTATTTAAAATAGGTGTTTCAATTTCCATGTAACCTAAATTATCTAAATAATGTCTTAATTCACGAATGAACTTAACACGAATCATAAAACGATTTCTAGTATCTTGATTCATAATTAAATCAACATATCTTTGTCTGTAACATGCTTCTAAGTCTGTTAATCCATGAAACTTTTCTGGTAATGGCTTTAAAGCTTTTCCTAAAAACTCAAAAGAGTCAGCACGTAATGTTTTTTCACCAGTATGTGTAGTAAAAATTTCACCAGTTACACCAATAAAGTCACCAATATCAATACTTCCTTTAAAGAAATCATACTTATCTTCTCCAACTAAATCTACTTTAATAGATACTTGAAGTTCTCCCTCAATATCACGTAATTTTAAAAAACTCATTTTTCCCATCTTACGCATAAATACAATACGTCCTGCAATGGAAACACCCTTTGTTTCATCCTCTAGCATACTAGCATCACGTAAAGAATGTGTAATCTCATAACGTTCTGGATATGGATTACAAACTTCGCGAATCTTTTCTACCTTTTCTCTTCTAACTAATTCTTGTTCTGAAAATTCTCTCATATATAAACCTCCGTTAATTCTGAATTTAATCTGTCATAATGACTTTTGTCTTAGCCAAATAGTCATGAAGACCTCTATTTTTCTTAGAATACATTATCATAAATATTGATATAATCGTAATCAAAACCTGAATACCTTGAATACCAAAACTTGAATAATAATATAAATTTCTTCCAATAAATAAAACAAATCCTACTATCAAAATATTAGATAGTATAGCTTGGTTAATTAAGGAACGAATAATAAGTTGATTCATAGAAACATCTTCATCATCTAAAGATATAACTCGAATCTTCATTAATTTTTTTCCAAGAGTTTGTCCTTTATTATAAAACTGAAATACAATATAGTAAAGGATTAAAATAACAATTTGTATAATCATTGTAGGAACATTACTATAATCAAGATCATAAATAAGTGGCTTTAATTTATTCGTATATTCTAAAGTATCTATCTTTTTTTCTATATAATCTGTTTGAACTTTTTGATATTCTTTCATATACTTTTCATGATTTTCATTTACTGGAACTATCATAAGAACACCCATAGACAAAATTGTAACAATAACAAAATCAATAATATATGCAAGAGCTCTTGGAAAGAAAAATGCTGGTTGATACCTTTCTTTTGAATCTAATTTCACTAATTCTACTTCTATATCTCTCTTATGACTATCATCCTCTAGTTTTTCTTCTCCTATACTTTTTCTACTTGATACTCTTTTTTCTACTCTAGCTTCAACAAAATCATGTTTCGTTTCTATCTTTGATTTTGTCTTTTTTATTTTTACAGATTCTACTTCTTCTAATTTTTTAGTACTCTTTTTATTACTAGTTTTCTTTTCAGACATTCATTTCCCCTCCATTTTTTAGAAATTCTTTATATTCATTCAATGTATCAATTATATCAGAGATATGTGTTTGAAGGAATATTTTATTCTTAATTTCATTCGATTTTGAAAGTCCTTTCAAATACCAAGCAATGTGACTTCGTATTTCTAACACTGCTAAATGTTCATCTTTTAATTGATAAAGATTATCCAAATGTCGTAAGCAAAAATCTATTTTTTCTATAGCAGTCGGTTCTTCTAATTTTTCACCAGTTTCTAAATAATGATTGATTTCACGAATAAGCCAAGGTCTACCTAAGACTCCACGACCAATCATAACTGCATCACAAGAAGTTTCATCAAGCATTCTCTTTGCATCTTCTGCACTTGTAATATCTCCATTACCAATCACTGGAACAGATACACTTGCCTTTACTTGTTTTATAATTGACCAGTCAGCTTTACCAGAATATCCTTGACTACGAGTTCTTGGATGAACACAAATAGCTTTAGCTCCAGCTTCTTCACAAATTTTAGCCACTTCGATAGCATTGATATGTTCATGATCCCATCCACTTCGAATTTTAACTGTAACTGGAATAGGAACCGCTTTTACAACACTAGAGACAATCTCCCTAATCTTTTCAGGATTTTTTAAAAGTGCTGCTCCTGCTTGAGATTTTACTGCTACTTTAGGAACAGGACAACCCATATTAATATCAATAATGTCTGGATGCATATGTTCATACACATATTTGGCTGCAACAACAAAGGATTCTTTGTCGCTACCAAAAATCTGTTGTGTGATTGGACGTTCACTTTCTTCCATATAAAGCATATCAATCGTTTTTTTACTGTTATAAAATAGTGCCTTATCACTAACCATTTCAGCATAAATGAGTCCACAACCCATTTCTTTTATAATTTTACGAAAGCTAGAATTTCCAATTCCAGCCATTGGCGCTAGAACTGTTCTATTTTGAATTTCAACATCTCCAATTTTCCACATATACATCCCTCAAATCACTATAGATAATATCATAAATATTAAAAAAAAGAAAGAACAATACTTTGTTCTCTAAGTCCTATCTTTTAATTTTTTCCTTATTTATATCATCAACTTTCCAAAATGTACTAGTAAATGTATGTCCATTTAAAAGCTCGTCTCGAAACAAACAATAGAATTTACAATCAATAAATGAATTAAAAAATGGATTTTTGATATCTTCTAAATAAACGTTTCTATCAATTGTATTGATAACTTCAACATTAAATAATCGATAATAATCCTCTTTACTAATAACCAAATTTTTTGTATAGTCATAAACTTTATTATTTAATTCAATAAAAGAATGCACTACACGAAATTTCTCTGTCGGGTCATCGATATATGCATTTACTATTCTATCGCCAAAATATTCTAAGAAAAACATAGACCAATAATGACAAGAACCTTTTCTCTTTTTCTCATTTAATAGTTGGAATTTCATCTTCATCTTCTGCTTAAAATTAGAAGTCATAATAAGATCAGAGAATTTAGAAAATTCAATATTTTCCTCCTCAAATTTTAGTCTATATATTCTCAAATTATTTCTACTTAAATGAAACCCCTTAAATCGAAATCCTAAATGTTCTAATGGTTGAAAAGAAGTAAAAGAACATATTGCTTCTGCACATTTATTATAATCAACATGTTTTTCTATATAAAGTAGCATAGGAACACTAGATAAATGAATTCCACGAACATTATATGGAGTATTTTCTAAACAATCTGTATATTTTCCCATATTTTCACTCCCTATCTCCCTATTTATTTTATGGTTTTAATTAACCTACAATTTGATTTGAAATACCTTTACTATCTAAAAATTTTGAATATACTTTTGCATGTTTTAAAATTGTTTTCTTCGAAAATTGTTTTAATTCATGCGCAGGAATAAATGTAGAATCCTTATATTTACAAATATCTACACGAGAAAGATATGGAATTAATTGATCCAATACATCTATCGTTCTCCTAACATCACTCATAGTCTCAGTAGGATAACCTGCAATAATATTGGTATATAATTTTTTTAAATATTTTTCATTAATAAATTGATTAAAGTCTAAAAATTCTTCAATAGTAAATCCCTTATTCATAAGTTGCAATAATCTATTATCGCCAGATTCTAAAGACCCAATTAAGAAATCAATCTTAGAACTTTTCTGAAGTGTATATTTAAAATCTTGATGAATTGCATCATTAAAAGCAAAACCAAGCAAGGAAATTTTTTTAATATGCTTTTTACTTTCTGCATATTCAATGACATTTGGTAATAAATATTTCTGATTGGTATCTAAACCATACTGACAAATATTCATTCCACGAAGTATTAAACGTTCTATATTTTCTTCATCTAATTCATCAATCATTTCTTTTAATCTAGAAAAATCCATACTAACTAAAGGAATATTTTGAAAATTTGTTTTACAAAAGGAACACCTATGTGTACAACCACTAGAAATATAAAGATTAGCTAAACCATCAGCATAAAAATCACCAAAACCAAACTCACCAGATAGTTCATCCTCATTCATATGAAGTAGATCTTGAAATAAATATTCTGTTTTATTATACGGAACAATACAATCAATATGAGAATTTAACCAATCTGTGATAATCTTAAATTTCTCCAAATCTTTAAATTCACGGGTCAAACATCCAGTTAGATAAACTTTTGCATCTGGCCTCTTAAGATTTATAGCAGACTCTATATAACGAATGATTTCTATAATTCTATCTCTATGACATGAGCAAGTCCCAGCAAAAATAAGAATATCTGCATTCTCTGGCCTACGAGTAAATTCAAATCCATCTAACTCTCTCAGCTTTGAAATAATTTCATAAAATTGATAGTTTACACCACAACTATGATTTTCCCCCATAAAAACTTTCATAATATCACCACTTAAAATTGTTGATATTATACCACAAAAAAGAAAAATATGATAAAAAAAAAGACTACGAATTTCTCCGTTAGTCTTTCTTGTTTTATTCAGATTCTTTAGAAATAGCTTCTTCCAACTCTTCTTTGGTCATTTTAGTATAACCTTTAATACCCTTTTCTTTAGCAATAGCCTTTAATTCATCTAATTTTTTAGTTTCTTCTTCTTTTGCTTCTTCAGGCATCTTTCCAGTCTCTACTAAACAATCAATTTGTTCTTTTGTTAAAGTTTCATGTTCTAGTAATGCTTCTGCAATTTTCTTAACTAAATCTTGGTTCTCAGTAAGAATTTTCTTAGCATCTTGATAACACTCATCAATAATTTTACGAACTTCTTTATCTATTTCATGAGCAATTTCATTAGAGAAGTTTTTACTCTTATTGTAATCTCTTCCTAAGAATACTCCACCTTCTTGTTGTTCTAATTGAACGGGTCCTAAATCACTCATTCCATATTCAGTAACCATTGCACGAGCAATCTTTGTAGCTTTTTCAAAATCATTATGTGCACCTGTTGTAACTTCTTTAAATTTGATTTCTTCTGAAACTCGACCACCTAATAAACCTGTAATTCTTTGTAGTAATTCAGTTTTTGTAGATAAATAAGTTTCTTCACTAGGCATCATTAATGTATATCCACCAGCTTGACCACGTGGAATAATTGTAATTTTTTGAACATCATCAGCATTTGGTAACTTGATACCTAAAACAGCATGCCCTGCTTCATGATAGGCAACAACTGCTTTTTCATGTTCATTATATTTTCTAGAAACTTTGGCAGGACCACCAATAACACGATCTGTTGCTTCATCAATCTCACTCATTGTAATCGCATTTTTATTTCTACGAACTGCAAGTAATGCAGCTTCATTAAGTAAATTTTCTAATGCAGCTCCACTAAATCCTGGAGTTCTCTTAGCTAAGAAAGATAATTCCACTGATTTATCAAGAACTTTGTCTTTTGCATGAACTTTTAGTATTTCTTCACGTTCACGAACATCTGGTAAATCAACTGTTACTTGACGATCAAATCTTCCTGGACGAAGAAGTGCTGGGTCTAATACATCTGCACGGTTAGTTGCCGCAATAATGATAATTCCTTCATTAGCTCCAAATCCATCCATCTCAGTAAGTAATTGGTTTAATGTTTGTTCTCTTTCATCATGTCCTCCACCTAAACCAGTTCCTCTTTGTCTACCTACAGCATCTATTTCATCGATAAAAATCAAACAAGGAGCTGTATGTTTTGCTTGTTTAAACATATCACGTACACGACTTGCACCTACACCAACGAATAATTCTACAAAGTCAGAACCACTGATATAGTAAAATGGTACATTTGCTTCTCCAGCTACTGCTCTAGCAAGTAAAGTCTTACCTGTACCTGGAGGCCCAACCAATAAAACACCTTTAGGAATACGTGCTCCTAATTTTGTAAATTTCTTTGGATTCTTTAAGAAATCAATTAACTCACTAACTTCTTCCTTCTCTTCTTTTAATCCTGCAACATCTTTAAATGTAACTTTATTATTGTCATTACTAAGTCTGGCTCTACTCTTTCCAAAATCCATAGACTTATTAGCGCCACCAACTTGTTTAGAAATAAAGAAGAACCCTGCTCCAACAATAAGAACGATTGGTAAAACATTAACAAGAATTAATAATAAAGAACTAGATTCTGGATCTGCCTTTGTAGTAATCTTTAATTCACTAGTACCAGTACCTAAAATTTCTTTCATCACTGAATCACTTAATGGTACACGAACAAAGAATGATTCTTTTTCCTTATAACTATCTAGTTTACCAGTAATTTCATAAGTAACTGCTCTTTCTTTTGGCGTAATTACTAATTCTTTTACTTTTTCATCCTCTAATAATCCAATTAATTCATTATAACTAAGCACATTTACTTTATAATTCACAGTAGTATAAAGATAATAAGCTCCAAATATAAATAATATTAAAAATAAATAAGGTAATAATCCTCTTTTCAAACTATTTTTATTCATTTTTTTCCTCCTCATTAATAGTATTTTATTATTATATCATAATTCTCTCTTTTTTGTTTATTAAATTTGCTTTTCTTAATACCAGGAATCCAAAGAACTTGACCTTTTGCATCTACAACAATTGGCCATAATTCTCTTTCCTGCATAGGAATTTTACTATCTATAAAAATATCCTTTATTTTTTTATGACCATCAGTGCCATTTAATGCTATTTTATCTCCAAGTTTTCTTGTCCTAATATAAATAGGCAAACAAATATCTGAACTATCTAACCTACAGACATCATTACCATTCGTATCACAAGAAGAAACTTTTTCTATTGTTTTACCATTTGGCAAAAGAGCATAATCAAATAATTCAATTTCATAAGTATTAGTTTCATTACTTTCT
Source organism: uncultured Caryophanales bacterium (assembly GCA_949948745.1). GTDB lineage: Bacteria > Bacillota_I > Bacilli_A > RF39 > UBA660 > Alloscybalousia. The sequence continues at coordinate 8,517 of CATLHA010000005.1, read as the reverse complement.
AATTCAAAAATCAATGTATCATAAGCCTTTATTACTTTTACTTGATTTGGTAAATAAATAAAACTATTCTTCTTCTTAGATTCAATTAGACTTTCTATTAATTGAACATGTCGATCGTGAATTACCATTAAATCATCTTGATAAATAGCTGCCAACACAGAGTTTAACACTTTTTCTTGAAGAATGGAATCTATTTTTTGAAATTTTGAAATAGAAAATGAATTTGTAACAGAATCGTAAATGTTATCAAATTCGGATTGAGCAAGCTTATCAATATAATTACTATATTTAATTAATGTTTTACTAAATTTTAAAAATTTTTCATAGTAATTAGGATCTTCCTCCCTCAAAAAAGGTAAAATTCTCTTTCGATATCTATTTCTTGTATATTTATCTTTTTCATTAGAACTATCTATTACAAATGGAACATTATGATCTTGATCAAATTTTAGAAGTTCCTCTTTAGAAACATAAATAAGAGGTCGAACTAAACAATAACCATCTTGTAAAACTTTACTACTAAATCCAGCATACCCATTTAATGTAGAACCACGAACCAATCTCATTAAAATTGTTTCTGTTAAATCATCCCCATGATGAGCTGTCATCAAATAATTGGCATTATATTTATGAACCATTTCTTCAAAATATCGATAACGGATTGTTCGAGCTTCATTATGAAAATTATCATCTCCATAATGTTCAATAACCATGGATTCAAACAAAATATTATGCTCTTTACACCATGATTCTAAAAATTCTTTCTCATCAAAACTTTCAATTCGAACGTTGTGATTCACATGACAACATACAATTGAGAAATGAATCTTCTTTGATAACTCATTTAAAATATATAGAAGTGCCATAGAGTCTGGACCACCAGAACACCCAAGAACGATAATATCTGTATCTTTTAAAGAAAGATCTTTTGTTAAATAGTTATATACTTTTTCCATACTGTCACCTTTTCTCTAAAGTCATTCAATAATATTCTACCATAGGATAAGAGAAATCAACAAAAAAAGAAGATAAATCTTCTTATTTAACAGTATATTTTACTCTTCTTCAGGAATTCTTAAAATAATTTCTCCATCTTTAGAATACATATATTTTTCTCTAGCATATCTTGCAATATAATCAGGATCTTCTAATTTTTCTACATCAACCTTTAATTCCTCTTCTTTTTCACGTAAAGAGAGCATCTTTTCTTGCAAATCTTCTTTTTCTTTATATTTTTCTGCAATTTGAACCCAGTAGTTCCCAATCATCACACCAACTGTTCCGATTACAAAAAGACAGCAAGGAATAAATAAAATTAACCGAGTACATTGCTTATGACTTTTTTTTATTGCCTTTTTTCTAGAACTACTCATATGCACCCCTCCTATCCAAATTATATAGATAGGATTTTAAAAAGACAATTGTTTTAATCTAAAAAAAGCTTACTTGACAAGAATTTGTCAGATAAAACTAACTTATCTTATTTTTCACTCTTCTTCTTTCTTTCTCTTACAATTCTAGAATTTACACTAAATATATTCCCAATCAAAATCCCACATAGTAAAAGTATTAAAAAATAAACATGAACTACTCCTCCATTAATTAAATATAGAAAATAAAAATATAGAGTACAAAAAGAAATGCAAAAAACAAAGTTGAAAATAATACGAAATAATTTTCTAGATAAAAAAAGCCATGAATAACAAAAATTAATCAAATAGGATAAAAGAAATCCATAGAAAAAAGACATGAGAAAACTTTGAATTTGAACTGTAAGATTCATTATTTAAATAACCTACTGATAATAGATGTATCCTTTTCTTTTTTATTAACATCATCTACGTAAGAAAAAGATTTCAAAAACCCTTTAATTGAAACATTTCCTTGAAGAGTATCTAGCTTTAAAAGTTCTAAATCTTCCCCCTTTAAAACCAAAAAACCCATAACAGTTTCCATTAAGAATTCCTCACTATCAAAACTTTCTATTTTGTTAACACCTGTTACTAAAATGTTTTTTCTCTCAACAATACTAACACTATGATTATAATTTGAAATACTTGTATCCTTGTCCATATGATCACCTACTATAGAATATGAACTAAATAAAAAAAATATGAAAATATATGATAATATTTTTTCACATCTGATAGTCATTCAAAATATTTATTATAATTTTAATTATTAGCATGAAAAAAAGCTCCTAATGGAGCTTATAATTTAATTCTATTCCTCTTCAGATTCAACAGGATCTTCTGCTTCATCGTAAGCCTTAAGAATTGTTTCTTCAAACATAGAACGAACTTCTGGATTAATTGGATGAGCAATATCTCTATATCCACCAGCTGGTGTCTTCTTACTAGGCATTGCGATAAATAGTCCTTTCTCTCCTTCAATAATACGAATGTCATGAACTGCAAAACTATCATCTAATAATACAGATGCAATTCCCTTCATTCTTGATCCTTCTTTTTCAATCTTACGAACATTTACAGATGTAATCTTCATATGTCATATCCTCCCTCTAAAGTATACACTTTATAATAACAATATATACTATATAATAACCAAAAGTCAACTACTTTTGTTCTAAATTATTAGAAGCATCTGAAAATACAACCAGTTTTCTCATCAATACATCACTATAACTAAAAGACTTTATAATATTACTCTCTTTTAGGGAAATAATAAATACAGAATCATAGGTATTGATAATCGTTCCATAAAATTCTTCTGTTTGATTTCTACTTCCATGAAATTTAAAACATAATTCTTGTCCTTGATAAGAATGAACCCTTGTCTTTACTTTTTCAATATTTGTCATCTTGGATACCCCACAAACATTGATCCTTTAGTAATAACTCCACCAATTCCTTCAGAACCATATTTTGTTTTTTCAAGCAATGATACTAAGTCTACCGTCTTGTTACGATCTGCAAGCGCCAATTCACTAGCAATAATAGCTGGATCAAGTGCATGAATGTTAATTCTTTTAGGACTGGAAGCAAATGTTGCACCGGATTTAATTAATTCCTCATAATTACTTTGACAAGCACCAGCAACAATAATTAATTTATCTTGATCCTTTTCATATCGTCTAGCACTTTTTACTGCCTCAATGAAATTTCTACTATTTTTATAACTATCTATATCACTAGTAGAGCCTCTCTTTTTATAATAAGCATCATGTCCAGTAATTACTAAAATATCTGGATTTAACTTATTTAAATATTCTTCTATCTCAGATGCAATATCGGCTTCAGGCAAACATAACCCATAACACATAATATTTAATTTTTTATAAAGACTTAAACATCTATTTAAAAAATTTTCATCTCCATCAACATGAAGCACCTTACCAGGAAGATAAAAAAATTCACTTCTATCTAAAGACAAATGTTCACTAACTCTTGCATAAACCTTTTCATCATCTTCCACTTTTTTATTTTCTACTTTTTTTAAATCTGTCAAATAACTATCTGCATAAAGTCTCATATTAATTCCTTTTAAATAAGCTTCTTCTCCTACAATATCCATAATACGAAAAAAAACATCGTGACCATGAGAAGTTCTAGTCACAATATCACCAATATTAAAAAGCATATCATCACCCATATCATGATATGCTTTTAGTTGCTTTATTTATTACTAATTTCAAAGTTAATTTTGGATTTATGTATAATATAATTATATAAAATAAAACATAAAATAGATAATACAAATATATGACCTGCTGATACACAAGCTTCAATCGAAAAACTAGAAAATCTGATATTACCAAAGAATCCAAAAAAGAAAATTGGTATTCCATCCATAGAATTCAAAGGAATCGGCGGAAACAAATAGTTAAAATCACGAATTAATAACGAAAGTAAAACATTAACAAGCAATAAAACTTTATGATTAAATAAGTTTAAAAATACAAAATTCAAAATAGAAAATATAATACAAAAAATATAGAATAATATATTAATTCCATTAAATTTACTAAGTAAATCAAATTTAAAAAAATGAAATAAATTTAAACTAATTAGCAGAAGTAAAATATTTAAAATAAAACAAATGGAAACATTAAAAAGTATTTGTTTCAAAAGATATTCTATACAACTGGTATAACTTTTATATCTAATTACTTGTGGAAGATTCTCCATAAAAGTTTTATAACTCCTAGCGACAATTGAAAATATTAATAAAATAAAAACAATATAGTAATATGGATAATTTACAAGTATCATTACCAATGATTCAAAATAGGAAAGCTTACTTGTAATACAACTAGAAACATATAAGTTCATTAATAGCATCAGTAAAAAGAACACCTTAAATGTCGTTGTAGAAACAAAATAATTAAAATTTTGATAAAGATTATTTTTCACTTTCTATAATTACCCCCTCTTTATTACGATAAACAAAAACAACAAAAATAAGACTTACAACAGCCAATAAAAAACAATAAATAGTATATAAGAAAATACTTGGAGTATCATAAACCCAATAGTTAAATAAGCTAAATAAATTAGCTGCTTGACTTAAATGAGCATATTTTTCTAATAATAAACTTCCTATAAGAATCTCTAAAATTACATCACAAAATATAAATAATAAATAAGAGACTATAACACTTACAATATAGTTATGTGATTTCTTAATAGATATAAGTGATAAATTAGCATAAAACAAAGAATTAAGTATAATGTTTAATATAAATACAATTATAAATGGAAAAACATTTTTTAAAATGGAAGTCGGAATAGGAATGTAATATTCGGGCCAGTAAGATAGTGTCAAATCAACATCAAAATGACCTGAAATAATAAAAGAGCAAATAAATAAAATCAATATAAGTGTTGGTAAAATCCAAATACACTTATAAGCACTATATATAATCTGTTTCAGATACTCTTTATACGACATACGAAGCAATTTATTTTTAAAAAATCCTGTATTATATTCCCTAGAAAATGAATATCCTGTTAATAAAATTACAACCATTGGTGCAAATAATTGAATTAATGATAAATTAGAATTTATAAGCAATTGAAAAAAAACAGTAAAGGTATCTGGAAGAACAGGTCTACCAACTGCGATAATTGAATTACAATCTTCTTCGCTGATTTTTGGGTCTTTTAAGTCACACATTTCAACCAATTTATCATGTGCCTCTAGGTCTCTAATATAATTTTGTTTATATTGAACACTACAATATATAATACAAATTGTCAAAAATATTAAAATTGCAAGTGATAAGATTCTTAAACCTACATTATTCTTTTTTTTCATAATAACATCATTCTTTCTATAAAAAAATTGGAGAAAGTAAATAATTATTCACAAATTATGGTTCTATTGGCATTTCTATATCCCAAAACCAAAGTCCATTATAAGTTACTGTTGACATTGTAGATTTCTTAGCTTTTACATAATGAGTATATGTCCCCTCAAAATAAGTCATACTATCTATAAACTTATCATGTTTAGTATTACCACGCAAATCAATCCATGATGAATTTGTAACCTTTGCTTGCATAGCTCTACTATCTGATGAAAGATTATCTCTAGCACTAGATAATTGTGCGCTTTGATATCCATAAGTTTGTTTGCTTTGAGTTGATACCTTAGTAGATCTACCTAATGAATCAACTTTTACATCAGAAAATCCCATCCAAGTAGCCGCATTAGCTCCAAAAACTGATAATATCAAAGTAGCCGCAAAAACGATTGCTGACATTTTAATATATTTCATGTTTTCACCTCCCCTTTTAATTTTGTTATTAAAATAGTAAATTTTACTTTCTCCCACTTTTAATTTTTTTTACTTTGCAATCATCAAATTCATATATTTCATCAGTTAAATCGCTCACATCATTATCTAAATGAGTTGCAACAATCACAATTTTACCAGCCTTTGCTTGCTCTTTTAAAAACGTTCTAAGTTTAACAGCAGTTTTCTTTTCAATACCATTAAATGGTTCATCTAAAATAATAACCTGAGGATCTTCCATTAAAACTTGTGCAATTCCCAATTTTTGTTTCATACCAAGCGAATAAAAGGCAAATTTTTTATCCTTATCTGAAGATAAGTTAACTAATTCAAGCGTTTTAATGATTTTTCCTTCATCTATATTATTTTGAATTGATGCTAATAACTTTAGATTTTCAAATCCAGACAATTCCGGTAAAAATTGTGGTTTCTCAATTAAACATCTTGTGCTAATTGGAAACATTTTTTTCTGAATATAGTTAACGTTGTCCTGCAATATTTCACCACTTGTAGGTTGATAAAAACCACACAACATTTTTAGGAAAACACTTTTTCCACTACCATTTTGACCAACAAGTACATATACTTTTCCGGATTGAAACGTTAAGTTCAAATCCTCCAAAACTGTAATACCATTAAATTTTTTTGTAACATTTGAGAATACAAATTTCATAAATTAATCACCATATCTTTCAAATAAATTAGTAAAATTATTTTTATACTCAAACATTAATAAAATAATCAATAAAAAATCAAATAAAATATATATCCACCAGAAATTTATAGAAAAAATTAAAATTTTACTACAAAAGAGAATAAATACACTTATTAGAGAAAATAATGTATATTTTCTAGATTGAAACGAATAAATTAACAAAACAAATGACAATTGTATAAATAAAATATAAGAAACATTTTTCAAAAATAATAAAATCAAAGAGATATTAATATATTTAGAAAAAATAAATAAAAACATAGTAATAAATAAAAACAGAATAAATCTAAAAAGTATAGTAAAGATAAAGCAAGAAATACATTTGTAAAAAAGCCACTTTTTAGGCGATATTCTCAAAAATATATTATCAAGTGAATTCTTAAAATCATAAGAGAATAGACTATACGCAATAAATAAAGATATAAAAACATTCAATATATAAAAAAGAATAAACAAAATAAAAATATAAAATTTATTAAGAATTTGAATAAACTAAAATTCATGTTATAATGTGAATAGGAGGGATGCTATGAATATATTTAAAACTATAATAGCTTTATTTTTATCTATACTAACAATATTCGCGCTTTATGTTTTATTTGTTTTAGGAAATATTAGTTCATTTTTTAGTGTCCATAACATAGAGAGGGCAACCTCAAATATAGATACAATTCATGAAATTGAAAAAATTCAAAATAGTACAGCTACAGCAGGTAAAAAGGCCGAAATAGCAGATATTATTGATACCGCTTATAATGAAGCCGAAAGTCATGGTATTTCAAAAGAATTAGTTGATGAAATATTCAATTCAAATGAAGTTAAAACTTTTTTAGGTAAAGTAGTAGGAAGCATGGCTGATTATATAGTTAACGGAAACGAGTCAAAATCATTAACCAGTGAAGACTTTAATAAATTATTAGACGATAACATAGATAAATGGATTAAAGATAGCAATACCGATATCAGCGATTCAAAAAAAGAAGTCTTAGTTATTAGAATAAAAAATGCTAGCGCTGGTATTATAAATAATTTACCAAATACTGAAACAGTAAATAAAAGTTTTGATGAACAAACACTAAATCAAATACAATTTGTCTTTAGTAAAGAAGTTAAAACGGCATTAGTAGTTCTCATAGCTATTAGTATGCTAATTATTTTCTTCCTAAAGAAAAAAGAAAATAAATGGTTAGCTTATATAGGGGGAATTATTTTAATTACAGGATTATTTACAGTTGCAACAAGTTTTGTTGTGAATGATATAGTATCATTAGCGTTAACCAGCTACAATTTAACATTTATGGTAAATGCTTTTAGTTCAGCATTTTCACACCAAATTTTAATTACAGGAATAATTTCCATTATAGTTGCAGTAATTATTTTAACTTCTTATACACTATTAAATAGAAAATATAAAAATGCACAATAAAAACAACATTAGTTGTTTTTCTTTTTATCTAATTTACCTTTAATAAATGCATATATAATAGGAATTATAGAAATAAATACAATTGCAATAATAATTAAACTAAAATGATCAGCAACAAAAGGTATATTACCAAAGAAATATCCTAAGCATAAGAATAAACTTACCCAAGTAATTCCACCCAAAGCATTAAAAGTAAGGAATTTTTTATAATCAAGTCTACCCATGCCCACGACAAATGGAACGATAGTTCTAATTATAGGCATAAATCTTGCGATAAATACAGCCAAACTACCATATTTAGATATTAAAGCATCCGCCTTATCAAGATTTTCCTGTTTAACAATAGTAAATTTTTTATTATTAACTAGTTTTCTACCAAAATGTTTTCCGATTTCATAATTGATAGTATCGCCAATTACAGCCGCAAAAATAATTAATACAAGTAATAACCAGAAATTAAGTTGCCCAATACCTGCAAACGTTCCAGCTGCAAAAATAAGAGAGTCACCAGGTAAAAAAGGTAAGAATACTAAACCAGTTTCACAAAAAATAACTGCAAATAAAATCAAATATACTAAAGCACCATAATTATTAATAAATAATCCAATATAATCATCA
>CATLHA010000004.1 GCA_949948745.1 uncultured Caryophanales bacterium | reverse complement strand
CAATTTTATTTTAACAAAAGGAGTTTTTATTTTGAAGACTTATCGCTAAAGCTTTACTGAACCCCCAGACTATCTGGGGGTTTTCTTTATACAAAAAAAAGAGAAACAATGATTTCTCTTATTAAATTATACAATTATTTTTTTCAATTCTATTAAATTATAGAAAAGAAAATAGAAAAGTTGTTAAAATGCATAATATTATCCCACAAACTGTAGGAAGAGTAAATGCTAGTATTGTCCAGTACCAACTGTTTGTTTCTTTTTTTATTGTAAGACAAGTTGTTGAACAAGGAAAATGGAATAAACATATAAGAATTGTATTTAGTGCGGTTAATGTAGTCCATCCATGATTTATTAGAATTGTCTTTAGCGATTCTAATGAACTATAATCTACCATGCTACCTAGTGATAAATATGCCATAATCATAATTGGTATTACAATTTCATTGGCTGGGAATCCTAAAAGAAAAGCTGTTAGAATAATCCCATCTAAACCAATCATTCTTCCAAATGGGTCTAAAAAACTTGAGATTCTCTCTAAAAAACTAATGCCACCCATCCCTGTATTTGCTAGTAAAAAGATTAGTGCTCCCGCTGGGATTGATACAATGATTGCTCTACCTAATACATGGAATGTTTTATCGAATAGGCTTCGAATCAAAACTTTACCTATTTGCGGCTTTCTGTAAGGAGGAAGTTCTAAGGTAAAGGAAGATGGTACTCCTTTTAAAATAGTTTTTGATAAAAAATATGAGATTAATAGAGTTATTATTATTCCAAGAACAATTACAAGCATTAGGAAAAATACTTTTTTAAAAGATGCCATTAAAGATAATTTGAATCCTATAAAGAACATAGAAATAATCGCAATTATAGTAGGAAATCTTCCATTACAAGGAACAAAGCTATTAGTTAAGATTGCGATTAATCTTTCCCTCGGGGAATCTATAATTCTAGTTCCAGTAACTCCAGCAGCATTACATCCAAATCCCATCATCATACATAATGCTTGCTTTCCACATGCCTTACATTTTTGAAAACATTTATCTAAATTGAATGCAATTCTTGGCAGATATCCTAAATCTTCTAATATTCCAAATAATGGAAAGAAGATGGCCATTGGTGGTAACATTACGGATACAACCCAAGCTAATGTTCTATAAACTCCATCTACAAGTAGTGAATTTAAGAACCCAGGAAAATGTAGAAATTCAAATATGGAAGATATAGGTTCTTCTAATTTAAACAGTACATCATATAAAATTTGTGAAGGATAGTTTGCTCCTACAATTGTAATCCAAAATACTAACATCAATAAAAGAAACATCATTGGAAAACCAAATAATTTAGATGTCACAATTTTATCTATGCGATTCATTCTTTTATCATATTTGTCATCCTTTTTTATAACTACATTCTGTATAATCTCTTTTGCTTTTCGCATTAATCTAGTTACAGTGATGTCCTCTAAATTCTTAAGATTAACCTCTTTCAAAATTTTTTGTAATTCCAAATTATTTTTTAAAGAAATATTCCATTCATTTTCTAATTGTTCATAGAATATTTTATCTTTAGAAAGTAATCTGAGTGCAATAAAGCGTTTTAGTTTGTTAGAATATGGTATTTCTAGTGCTGACTCTATTTTTTCTATTTGCTCTTCTGTTTCTTTATTATATCTTGCTTTTGTCCCCTTAAAATTCTGTGGTTCTGAAATTATTTCTAATAATTCTTTGATTCCTTTTTTATTTCTTGCAGAAGTACCTACTACTGGAACACCGAGTCTTTTGGATAATAGTGATAAGTCAATTTGTAATCCTCTCTTCTTTGCTTCATCTAATAAATTAACACATACGATAACATTTGGTGTGATTTCTAATATTTGTAAAACAAGATTCATATTTCTTTCTAAGCATAATGCATCACATACAACAACAACTTTTTCATATTCGCTGAAACATAAGAAATCTCTCGCAATTGTTTCTTCTTCAGAATGAGATACTAAAGAATAAGTTCCTGGTAGATCAAACAATTCATATTCTTCATTTTTATAAGTAAATGTTCCTGATTGGTTTGCTACTGTTTTTCCTGGCCAATTTCCAGTATGCTGCTTCATTCCTGTTAAAGCATTAAAAACAGTACTTTTTCCTACATTAGGATTTCCTGCTAAAGCTATTCTTTTCATCTTCTAACCTCCACTATAATCTTTTTTCCATCTTCATTTCTAAGAGCTACAATAGCATTTAAAACTTTATATGCTGTTGGATCTTTTAGTGGACTTTCTAATACTTTCATTACTTTTTCACCTTTTACAAATCCCATGTCTAATAATCTTCTTCGAATCATCCCATCATTATTTAAATAAAGAACTTTTCCTTCTTCTCCTAATTTTAAGTCCGATAGTTTAACTTTCATACTACACCTCTATCCTATTGATAAAATATTCTATTTCTACTATTCTGTGATTCATTGTCACAACAAAATGTAAAATAATGTTAAAGATGTTGACCTGAAATTTCATAGTACTATATAATTAAGTTAATGATAGAAGATATTTTTATCAAATAATAAAGGAGGATAATTAAAATGGCAGATTATTCATTTAGTAGTAGTAGAGTACGTGAAGTTGCTGGTCAAGTTCGAGGTACTGATGCGGTTAATATTGAGACATGTAAGAATAATGTTTTAAATTTAGCTACTAGTGTTGAAGCTTCATGGCAAGGTACTGATGCTGCAGCATATATTGATGCTTTACAAAAATATGGACCTGAGATTCAAAAATTGGCTGAAACTCTTAAGGTTATTGCTACTACATTAGATAAAATTGCAGATTTAATGGATGAAAGAGAGCAACAACGTCGTCAAGCTGCTCAAGAACAATTAAGTTCAAATTAATAGAAAGGAGAGAATTATTATGCAAAATGGATTAAAATACTCAATACAGGAAGCTCAAGCACAAGCAAGAATTTTAAGAGATAATGCTACGCAAATGGAAAGTGATTTAAATACTTGTAAAAATAGAATTGATGCACTTTGCTCTAATGAAGAATTTAAGACAGTTGCTGCATCAGTAGATTTCTTTGGTAAAATTGATGAAGCAGCAACAAATTTTCCTAAATTTATCGAGGCTATTAATAAGTTTGCAACATTCTTAGATACTACTGTTGCTACTAGTTACTCTGAAGCTGATACTGAGGCTCAAAATCTTCAATCAGAATTAGAAAATGATTTATCAAATTTACAAAATTCAGGAAATCTTGGGGCTTAATTATTTGGTATGAAAAAACTAACAAATCAAATTGTTAGTTTTTTATTTGCAATAAATTAATTTTTGATATATTTTTTATATTCTTTAAATTGTTCTAAATCTAGTCTATCAAAACTATTCTTCTCTAATTCTTCTATTAATGTTAAATAAGTGGCCCTAAATTCTACTAATGCCCTTTCATCCTCTTCTAAAACGCAACTATTACTAATTCCATCTTTATCACATATTATATACCAGTTATCTCCCATCAGAATAATTGAATTTTCTTCCATCTCTATAGGAAAATAAGGAGCATTATGGTTTCTTGTATAGATAGCTAGAGTTCTATTTATCTTTATTAGGTCTCCATTATCTAAATTACTTTTATCTGTAACCGTAATATCATTTCTTTTTCTCTGATAGAGTGCTTCTACATCTCCTAACTTCAATTGTTTTCTCACTATAGGTGCTTGTCCATTTACACTACTAATACATATCTTGAAATATTTTCTAAAATCAGTGTCAAATGCATCTATATATTTTACATCTTTTAAATTTGGAGTTAGTTTCACAAAATTTTTCCAATCTCTACTTTTGTTATCCATTGGAAATTCAATCTGACCAAATGCATGTTTTACTATATCAGCTTCATAATTTTTTAATAGATAACTTTTTGTAACAAAGATATATTCTACTTTATTTTTTTCTTTCTCATTTCCTTGAGATGTATTTATAATATCATTACATGCTTGCTTAAAAGTTTCAATAATTTCTTCAAATTCCTCACCACTATATTCAAAATTTACATTTAAATTAAATCTATCATCATAAATAGAACGAAGTTGATTTATATAAATATAATTTCCATGACGAAACCCTGCTGCTCTTGCGATAAAATTCCCATAAATATCTTCTATTTTTAAGATAAATCCATTTTTATCTAATAAACAATAATGAAAAAAATCATTATCCATTCCATCTACTTTAAAACAAGCATTTGTATTAATTCCTGCTAAAAATGATGAAAAATCAAGTTGATCATACATAGAATATTTATAATTAGAAGTGAATCCTTCTACTCTTGGCACTGTAAAATTATCTTTCGTTACCATAAGACAAGCCAAATCAGTAGCTCTTTTTAATATGTTTTCTACGCTAGTGGTTGTATATGATCTATTTTTAATCAAACTATTCGCAACATCCACTCCTAATACCCCAATTGTTTGTTCATTACTGTATAAAATTATTTTGATTAATGGAGAAAGTTGTTCAAATTCATGGATATCTATATCTAATCTACTAGCTAAGTTTGTAATTTCATTTATCCTATTGATTACTAGTGATAACATCTGGTATTTTGGATTTAAATACTCTAATCCACTTTTCTTAAACTTTTCTGATAAATTTTTAGCTGATAAAAGTTGTGACCAAAAGAATCCTTGCTCAATTAATATAGAATATAAATTTTTATATAATTCCTCTGAGATTATTTTATCTTCTGTTGGAGAATCTATGTACTTTATGGCACATTCATATAAATCTCCTATATGAAATATCTTTAAATTTTTTTCTAAATTAAATTCAAAAAACTCGTCATTAAACGGAAAATCATTTTCAAATTCTTCATTTCTTAGTTCTTCTTCAGATACCTCTAGTTTTGATGCTTTTTTCATGAGTAATTGTTTAATTTTTTTAAAAATATAGGATTTTTTTTCATATTCCTCATTTATTCTAAATTCATCAGATGTAAGCTTTGGACCTTGATAACTATATTTTTCACTTTCTGAATCATAAGAAATTAAATACTTATACCTTTCTACTTCTGGACCATTGATACTTATATAATTACTATTTAATCTATGAATTAATTTTTGTGTCTTTTTGTATCTCAAATAATCTTGATAGGTGTTTGGCTCTTCTATAATTTGATTTATTTTTGGTTCTCCCTCAATAATAAACCCATGAATCATTCTATTTAATTCATTATCTGATACTAGCGCTTCATACTTTTTCTTTATAAACAAAATGAAATCTAGTATTTTTCTATCATCTTCCATATATAACGAACATAATTTTCTTTTTTGAATGTTTTCTCTTATTCTTCTCTTTACTTCTGGATGATTTCTTTTCAAAGAAAAAAAGTCCTGTATTATACTATAATATTCCTCTATATTCTTTTGTTTATAGCCTTCCTTCGCCTTAGAAATATAAAGTGCTGATAATCTTGCTATGGTATCTCTATATTCTTCCGACTTTTCTAATTTATTTTCTATATCACTATGATAGATATTAAAATATTCTTGCATTGCAGAATCTATTACTTGATATTTTTCTTTTAATATTTTTTCCATCTCTTCTAGAAATGGTAGCTGCACTTTTGCATATTTTATCGTTTTCCTTGATTTTAGCTCTGAACATATTTTTCCAAATACATTTCCATACATTTCTGTTCTGCTTCTCTTATGCTCATTCCATTGTTCTTCAGCTGATACTTGAAAAATGGAATTAAAAGATTTGATGGTTGGTCTTGTGTGAATAGCAGTATAAAAAAGATTACTTAAATTTTTTCTATACAAAAAGTTTACATTTTGAAAAGAAGATATGTTATTTAAAAATTTTTCTGTTATTTCTGGTGTATCTAAAAATTCTAAGGCATAATTTTTAATATCATTGATACTACAACCACCATGATCAAATAGATAATTCATAATTTCTGAACTACCATCATATTTTTTTGCATACACTATACTTTTAATATCTTTTTTGATAGATGAAAAAATAATTTTTAAATTCATAGATAGTTCTATTGGACTATGGTCATTTAATACATAATTTCTTTGGATTAATTCTTCTATTAAACTATCTCTATGTTTATTATCAATTAAACCCCATATAGAATCTATACTGTGACAATCCATTTGAATTGAATTTAGAAGAATATCATAATCACAATATAGAAAATTTGGATAGCTATAGTTTATTATAAATGGTTTTTTTAAAGCAATTTCAATAATTTGTTTTTTCAATTCTTTGTTTATGTTATCACTCAAATACTTTGCACTGGTTATATCATTTTCTAAAGAGGATAGAATACATTCCTCATTTTTTAAAATAAATTCTGGAGTATTTTTATCAAAAGTCATTTTTTTTCTTAAGAACAAATTAATAAATTTTACTTGATCTTTTTTTGAGGCATTTAAATTTCTTGGCATTTTACCAGTGAGACAAATTTTTGCAAGTTCTAAATCAGTTTTATCTATTATTTTTGTCATAATCCTACTCCTATCTATTTGAATGAATTCATAATGTATCAATTGTGAATTATCATATCATGTTTTCACATTTTAAGTAAAGAAAAAGCACTGTTTTTTTACAGTACCTTTATTATTTATTATCTCCTATATTTCCAGCATCTTCAAGTTTTGAAATTTCAGCTGTCATAACCATATTTGCTTCTTCTTGCATTTGCGTATCTGTCACCTCATAAGAGATTAGTGTATTGGTCATAAATTCACTATAATTATCAATCTCTTTGATAAATTTAGGAAATTCATTTTTGAATTTTTCATATTTTTCTATGAGTGCATTTGATGATTCTCCTAAGAATAATTCATCACCTTGAAGGAGATCCATATATTTTGAAACATTATCTAATATTTTATCTGCTGATACTGATATTTCGTGTAGAGTTTTTCCAATATCCGCTACCCCTGAACGAAGTAATGTTTGCGTTTCTAAACGTTCCATTTTCTATATTGAAGTTACAGAATCAATTTCTTGAACAATCATATCCAATCGTTGATTTAAGATTCTAACTTCTTCCTCCTTTCTTGCAATTTCAGCACGTACTCCTGGTCTTTCATGCGTTACATTTTCTCCTCTTTCAGAATCCCATTCTGTATAATACATTCTTGATCTTAAAGATGCGATTTCTGCCTTTAGAGTATCTCTTCTTCTTCTTTTTTCATTATGTTCATTAATTAATTCAATAAGTTTTACAACACGAGCTAAATGTTCTTGCAATTCAGCTAATTTTTCTTGTTCCATTTCTGAAGCATTGGAAAAATTATCGAAAGATCCTCCAATCCAACAAGAACTTAAAGTAGACTTTGATGTTCCTAAATCAGATTGTAAATTTGATGTACTTTCAATAAATTGACTCACTGCCCCTGGAGATAAATTAATACCTTCAAAATTTTCATTCATTCTGTCTACCTCCTATTCTATTTTTGTACTTTCTATTTTTCCTATATTATCTATAACTTGTGAATTCAAATCCTCATAACTAGTGCAAACTTGATTTAAGAATTCGACAATGGTATGAAAACTATCATCTAAATGCAAATATTTATTATAATCATTTTCAAATTTATCATATAGATTTTTAGAAGCATTACTATACCAAACTATATTTTCTTCTTCTCCAATAATATTCATTTGTGATTTTGCATGATCGATGATTTCTTTAATCTCTTCTAGTTTCTTTGACAACTGTTCTTTTTTCGCTTCGAGATTTTTTGTAATTATTTCTTCCTTATCCATAAGTACCCCCTAGCATATTGTTATTTCTTTAGAAGCCATATCGTTTTCTAAGCTTTCTTTTGCTTTACAACTTTTTTCTAAGAATACACTATACTCATCTAGTGCATTATTCATACTTTTTAAAGCCGTCATATATTTTTCTTGAATTAATTTATAATAACTAGCTTCATCATTACCTATCCAAGTATGTGTTGATTCAATCGATTTTAAGATAGAATCTAATTCTAATCTACGCATATTTAAATCATTACTTAACTCATTAATTGTTTCAGAGATTGCATATACATTTTTAAATGTCATTTTTATTTTTCTCATATGCTTTCCTCCTCATCCTTTTTTATATTTGTTTTATTATCTGCGCCTTGAAATGCACTAAGTAGAGCTTTTTCTTCTCTTACGATTGGATGAAATTCAAATTCATAATCTAATTTAACGCTACTATTTGGTATTTCAAAATCTAAATGAATATAATCCAAAGTACTCATATTTCCAATAACAGAGTTTGCACTAGAGCTTGTCGTTACCCCATTTGTTGCACTTACTAAGAATGTATCTAAATTTAAATAATTATCATGACATTCTTCTACAAAACTAGTTAGATTATTCATCGAATTTTTGACACCTTCAATTTCAGAGGCTACTTTCTTTATCATACCTGAAATATTATGTTTTCCTACCCCACTTAGTGTAGTATAAACAGAGGAAGAAAGAAAGGAAGAATAGAAGGAAGATGATTTCGTCACAAGCTTTGGTACCATATTTCCACTGTGTTCTGCTTTAATCTGATCTAATTCTAATTCAATATATTCACAATTCATATTCTACACCCTTTCCACTGTTGTTTTGATTGTATCACTTAATGTTTTTGTATTTGTTGCTGTATCTTGTAGAAGTTGTCCATATTCTCCAATAATTTTTCCAACCATCCGCATATTCTTTTCTTCTTTTGCTACTCGACTCATAAATACCAAGTAATCATCCTGGTTTCCTGTCCAATTTGTTTGAAGGGACTCAATTGTTTGATACATTTTATTCATTAATTCATCAAACTTAGCGCCTTCTTCTTTAATTTTTCCACCGATGTTATTTACTTCAGACATTTTTTCTATTAAATTCATAAACCCTCCTATATTAAAATTACGATAGATCCATTTTTTAGGTTTGAATCTTTTAAATAAACATTATTATCGTATTTTTCTCCATTTATTTTGTCATATAACCTTTCATTTCCACGAATTTTATAAGAATCTGATGTTAATTCTGAAATAGCTTTAGTTAGGAGAAAAATGATACTGCTTATTTTTTTATTGATAGGTAAAAATACATTATATTTTTTCTCAATAGCTGGTACTTCTAATACAATTAATATTTTATTTTGCATCATTAACCTCCTTACTAATCTTTTCATTTTCTAAGACTTTAATTAGTATTGGATTTCCTTTTCTAATATAGAAACCAAAGTTATTCTTAATTTCTTCTCTCATTTCTCTTGTTGTTTTATTTAAACGAAGTGTCATTTGATTTGATACCCCTGAACCAATCCATAGACCATCTTCTCCACTAATGTATTCTTTATACCAAGGCTCATAGGCTACTTTCTTCATTCCATTTGCAGTATCTACAAAGATAAATGAATATTTATTAATCATTTTTGCACTCTTTAATAGTACTGTGAAGTTCTTTTTCTTTGTTGCATCTAAACTTTCATAGAATTTACTAAATCCAACAATAGTACATACCACTTGTTTAATTTGAATATTTTGTCTTTCTTCTAGTGGTTTTGAATTAATTAAATTAAACTTATTAATAATATCCTCTTCTAAAAATTTATATATATCATTGATGTTTTCACCAAAGTACATAGAGGTTGCAAAATTATCTTTTGATAGTATTTTTTCAACATCGATTACTACAGATAATATTTCTCCAGCTTCTAATAGTACCTCTGTAAATCCAGCTAAAAAGCTTTCTGTAATTTGTAACTCTGAAGTACATACTAATTGGATTAAGTTTTTAGTTAAATCAAAGGAAACAACACTTAATTCCTCAGTAGATACACCAATTGGAACACTAGACAATCCTTTTACTTTATCTCTAACAAATTCTACACTTACTATTTCTGGAAGAATTGGTATTGGTTTTGCTTCCGTTTTAATTTGAGATGCTAAAAGTTCAGTCGTTTGTTTTACTGTATCAGAAATATTATCACTAATATACGCTGTTTGGAATTCGTAAACCTCTTCGATTCGAACAAGTCCACGTCCTGCTATTTTGGATGGGTATACTCCATTTGTTCTACCGATTAATCCCATATATTCTGAATTATCATTTAGTTGTAATACTAACTTTTGACCTATATTTTGAGCTAATTTATATCGAATTGTATTGGCATTTGTTGCAGCAATTACAAAGATAATTCCGTATTTTAAACCTTCTCTTGTTAATTGTAGAATATCCTCTTCTAATGGGCTATATAGTTCTAAGAAAGCTTCAAAGTTATTAATGATGACTACAATATTTGGTACGCTGCTTCCACTTTTCTTACAATATGTTTGATAGTCTCCATTATATTCTAAGAATAAATCTTTTCTTTTTTCAATTTCTTCTCTAACCATTTTCATTAGATTTTTCATTTTTTCTGCATCATAGGTTAGAGCTACATCTCCAACTTGTGGAGCACGTAGGAACATTCTTAGTGTTTCTGCTCCAAGATCTGCAATATAGATATTTACTTCTTCTGGCGTATATGTTGTAATTAATGAATAAATCATTGCAGATAATAGATTTTCTTTACCACTACCAGTAATACCATAAATGGCAAGATGTCCCTTTTTTGATAATGGTACTGTTAATATATCTTGTCTTTGATTATTTGGATCGTCATATTCTCCAATGACTGGATTAAGAACGAAGTTTTCTTTTTGATAATTATATTTTTTCTTTAAATCGTTAATATAAATTACATCTGGAATTCTATCTAACCATAGTTGTTTTACTTGAATATTCTCTTTTTCAGCAATTCCAATTAGATATTTTACAATATTTGGTAATTGTTCACCAACATCTACTATCTTTTCTTGTTTCTTTTTGTCAGAAACAGTCATAGTAACGGAACCGATACTATCTACAAATGTTACAGAATCATCCATTTTACGTTTTAGTCTTTCTGATGGATAATATTTTGCTCCACACCATGCAGATTGACCCAAGGCAAAATATTCATTATATCCAACTTGCAAATAAAATCTTCCTGTTTCTTTTAACATAGCGGCATCTGGCCTTTTAATCATGTCATTACTATCTGCTTTTTCCTGTACTTTTAAGCAGACTTTAAATTTAGAGTTTGACCAAATTTGATCATTTACAACACCACTTGGTTTCTGTGTCGCTAGAATTAAGTGAACACCTAAACTACGTCCAATACGTGCTGTTGAAATTAATTGCTGCATAAATTCTGGTTGTTGTTGTTTTAATTCAGCAAACTCATCCGAAATAATGAATAAGTGGGACATGGGTTCTTTTACTAAACCTTGTCTATATAATTTTTGATATTTATAAATATCAATTGTACTTTCATCTAAAGATTCTCTTGCTTCATTAAACATTCTTTGACGTCTTCTTAATTCACTTTGAATTGATGCAAGACTTCTATTCATTTCAATGGTGTCTAAGTTTGTAATGGTACCTGCTAAGTGGGGAAGTTTGATTCCTGTTTCTCTATTTTCAAAGGCTCCAGCAAGCCCACCACCTTTATAGTCGATTAATACAAATTGAACTTCATCAGGGTGATAATTAATTGCCATAGATAATACATAAGTAATGATAAATTCACTCTTACCACTACCAGTAGAACCTGCGATTAATCCGTGTGGTCCGTGTTGTTTTTCATGAAGATCTAATTTAAATAATTCTCCTCCAGCGTATACTCCAACAGGTGCACTTAGGGAAGTAGTTGGATCATTTACCTTCCAAGCATTTGTTGAATTTAGTTGCTCTACCATTCCGACTCCATACATTTCTAGGAATGTAATCATTGTTGGTAAAATAGAATTTTCATCTTCTGCCATAATTGGAATATTGGCAAGTCTTGCACTGCAACGTTCTAGACTAATTAGTGGGTTATGATCAATTGTAAATTTCTTCTGTTTTGTTGAAATTAATTCATTTTCAACAAGACCTGATGTTTTTTCTAAAATATCTAAGAATGTCTCACATTCCTTTGGTAATTGTGAAATTAAATCTGTTAGCATTAATAAAGAAAATCCATAATTTACTTGTGAATTTAGTATTTCACGAATAATTCCTAAGTTTTTAACTGATTTATAACTATTCGTGATGATAATGTAATATGGTGGAAAATTTCTAAAGTCGCTATTTTTATTTTCTCTATCTGATGCCTGACTTTTTCTTTCTTCTATAATAGATTGTAAGTAAGCATCAATTGTTTTCATTTCTTCTGAATTTGTAGCAAAAAAGTGAATTGTTTTATTGTTATCCCAGCAGTGTGGTAGTACTTTCGCAAAGTTATAATCTTCTTCCTCAACTTTATCTAGTAAATAAACTATTTTTAAGTTCGTATAACTCTGAAAAGTAATTAGTTGAAGAATTAAATTATTCATAAAAATAGCACGTTCTTCTTCTAATCCCATAACGGCAACAATATTTTTTTCTGCTAAATTCATACCAACTGGTACATTCATTAGTTCTCTTGATTTATAAACAATTTTATCCACTTCAGCCATTAAATTATCTTCATCTAGAGTAAATCCTTGATTTGGTGCTTTTAAGTCTATTTCTGCAGGAACAATTCCAATTCCCAAACGAACTGATAAAAAATCATTGTCTGCTGTTCTTCTTTCCCATAAAACACGCTTTTTATTCATTATGATGTTCTCACAAACTTCTAACGGGAGATATATCTCGTTTAGAATTTGCATTTGTTTTTTCATTTCTGTATCAATTTGTTGTTCTATGTTAAATAAATATTTACGATATTTTTCTTGTCTATATTTTTCACGTTTTTCCTTTTGCTTTCTTTGATATCTTCTAGAAAGTGAAGGTAAAAGTAGTGTACCTGTCATCATTGTAAAACACATAATTAGAGAAGGAATGGCCGTTGCTTTACTACGAGTTCCATCCATCAATCCCATAACAGCAGTAAATCCTGACATAATGGAAGTACAAGCCATAGTTAGCATTGGCCCTACTGTAAATATCCAAGGAGCTTTTTGTTGATCTTGTCTTCCTGGAGGGGCGTCTATTTTGATTTCTTTCTTTTCAATGGAACTTCGTAATCTTGGAGACTGATAAAAATAATCCTCTTCTTTGTATAATTCAAGATCTGCTAAATCGATTTCTTCTCCTTCTTCAACGACATTCATATCCTCGGGATTTCTTAATGCTAAAGTATCTTGTTTAATTAAATATTGATTTTTGGGATTTTGTATCGATAAAAATCTTCCCATATAAATAATTTTTAATCCATAAATATAAATAATATCTCCTATTGTTAAAAATTTATTTGCGCTAATTATTTTATTATTTAAATATACACCATTTCCAGTTGGAGATAATACTGCTCCTTTTTCATCAAATTGAATTTTTAGTTGTACACTACGAACGAGTGGGTTGTTCATAACGATTGTATTGGACTCATCTTGACCAATGGGAATTGCATTTGCTGATGTAATATCGTAATTTAATAAGTTGTCATCACAAAAACTAGAACAGAAAAGAATCATTTTTTCTGTTTCTAGATTTAAAAAATAGAATTGGTCATTTTCTAAGGATACTTCTTCATATCGATTGGCACCATCTAGGCTTATAATAGAAACATCTTTATTTTGCTTCATTATCCAGTGATTATCTTGTGCGATAACATTGACTAATTCTTTTGATTTTCCACGTTTATCTGTATATAAAACCCAGTAGTTTCCTTCTACTTGTTCAGGTAATATAAAATGTTCTAATTTATTCTCTCTTATAATAGTAATTTTCATAGCCCACCCCTATTATCATATATAATTATTATACCATAGATGGGTAAATATCCAATATGTTTTTTGGGTAAAATAAAAAGGCATTTTGTTTACGCCTTGGATATATTTTAATCTTTATAATTTATTGAAGCATTCGATAGATATTCTATGCTAAAATCTTGCATATACTTTCCCTCTGAATTATATGCTTTATACATTTTAGTTTGAGGATCATAACTAAGTTTCTCTACTCCATTTAGTGCCCAATCATTAAACCATCCCGGTTTCGTAAATTCCTTTGCATTAGCAACTGGAATATCTGCTTTTTGATCGAGATATGGTTTTAAATCTAAAACTTTTCCTGACTCTAAATCTGATATTTCCCTACTTACAGTATCCTTTTGCCATTTTAGAGAATCCATTTTTACACGTGCTTCTTCTTGTTCAATATAACTAGCATTAGGATTAGTATAAACATCATATGCTTCATTGCTTTCTTTATCTATATTTGCTAGTAATTCTTTCCTTGTAGAAATTTCATTTTGTGCAATTGCTTGACTAGCATTGACCCTTTCAACCTGGGCTTGTGACTCTGATGATATTCGTGCATCATAAGAGTCTGCCTTATTTTGACCTGTTCCTTGTGACATCTTAACATACTCACTGTCAGATACAACTTTATAACCCTCTTTATCTACTATTTGTTTTTGCATTTCAGGTAGAGTTTCATATTCGGATTGACTCATATATTTTTCAGCTGAATCACTAGAATTATTAGACTCTGTTACAACTACTGCTTCACTAGCAGTAGATTCATTTTTTATAATTCCTTCTTCTGTTGTAAATCCTATTGGTACACCATTTCTTGTAATCATAATGCTTCCATCATCACGAGTAACAAATTCTAAATTTCCTGTATCCGTGAATGCTTCTGTATTTATCTTACTACTTTCAATCCATCCTTCTCCACTTGATGCTGCTTGTAATGCTCCTTGTGCGGTGGAAGAAATCTTAGTGAGATCAACTGCTGCTCCACCAAGAATACTAACTGCTGCTAGTTGACTTAAAGATTCTTCAAGTGTCTGTTCTACCATTTGTTTAGTATTTTCATCCATTTCTTGATGTGAATCTAATAGATATCCAGATAAGAATTTAGAAAATTTTAGTACACCTTCTGTAAATTTAGGAACTTGTCCATTCAGTCTATCAAACTTTGAATAGTATTCTCCAGATGCTAATTTTGATTTAAATGATTGATTTTCTTGAAGCTTTGTAATTACGTCATACATATTATTGCATATATCTGTTAAACTTTGAGATGCGGTATTTAGTGTTTGACTATGCACTAAAACTTCTGCTACCTCAAGTATCTTTTTATCTTCTGCCATTTTAATACCTCCATTATTTTATAGCTAATTGTGATCTTGCTTGAGTTGCTATAGTTGTTTCTCTATCTTGCTCCACAGTTGAAGTCTTTTGTAAAATATTAATTGCTTCTTGATATGCCTTGCTAAGCTCCTGAATATCAACCTCATATTTTTTCATATTCTCAATATACGTAGCTGCATCTTCACCCTTCCAGGTAGTTCCTGATTCACTTATCGCATTGGCAACTTTATCAATTTCCTTTAATTGATTTCCAATTTCTTGAATTCCATTTTTAATAATTGCACATGCATTTTCAACTTCACTATAGTTATAACTATAGTCATAACTTCCACCTGCACTTCCACGGTCAGAAGTATATTGCCATTTTTCTTGGTAATTAATACATTTCATTTTTCTTTCTCCTATCCTGTAATTTTATTTTATCACAAATTAATTTTATTAATATAGCAAAAAGTAACGTTTTGTTAATCTTTATACAATATCTGAGAATTTATTATATTCACCGTTTCCAGAGTAATAGAATACGTTTGATTCTACGTTTCTAGCACCACCTAAGGCATCGTTTACTGCTGCAGTTACTTCCTGTAATTTTTCTTGTCCCCATCCAGTTGATGCATATTGACCAGAACTGTTTGCTACTCCAGTTGTTGTATAAGATTTTCCTTCTTGTACATACGATTTATATGATTCACCCCATGGGAAGTATCCTTTTTGTAGTACCTCATGTACAGATCCTCCAAAATTTCCAGCTTCAAGACGGTTTAATACTGTACAAGCAACTCCTAACATATCATCTTTTGAATTAGCGGATTCCCCTGCTACCTGTGCAACTAATAGATTATAATCACTTTCTGAAATTGTTCCAGGAGCATTGTTATATTGACTGTCTGGTACGATTGAATACGTCTGATGTCCAGTAGTAATAGTCCCAGCCGTTGACTTTACTCCATCCGTAGCTTTTGCTTTTGTATGCAATGAACCTGAATATCCAGAAGATACTGTACCCGGATTAATTGTTGGTGCTATTTGATTTGCTGTAGTTGCTGTTGCAATACCTATACTTGCTGCCGTACTTGCCTCAGTAACTGGATTAGCACTTGGTGTTTGTTCTGTTGGTGCTGTCTGTGTTACAGATGCTTCTGTTTGAGTACTTACACTTCCGTTTGTTATTCCATCTTGAGTTGTATATCCCAAAACTGTTCCATTCTTTACAATTTGAACTGATCCATCTTCTCTTACTTTAAATTCTAGTTCTCCATCTTCAAACATACTTTTTTTAAGTTTAGAACTATCAATAAAGTCTCCATTTAATGCTCCTTGTGCACTTGCTGATATTTTATCAAGATTTACTCCATTACCTAATTCATTTACATTTTCTAATTGTTCTAGTGATTCTTCAAGATCATTTTCTATTTCAGCCTTAGCTTCTTGATCTGTTTCCTCATAATTCGTTAATACATAATTAGATAAAAATTCAGAAAATTTTAAAACATCATCTGTATATTTGGGAATTACCCCATTTAAGTTATCTATTGTTTGAAAATACAATTCTGATGCATTCATAGTTTTAAATTCTTTTGTTTCTTTTAGTGCTTTAATTTCATCATACATTGTCTTACATAACTCTGCTACATCTGCTGAAAGGGTTTTAAGTTCATTACTACTATTATTGATTCCTTCAATATTTAATACTGTCTGTTGTGCCATTTTATCACCCTTATATTGAAAGTTCACTATTTATCATTGTTATGTTTGTGTCTTGACTTTCATGCATAACATTTGCTTGGGATTGTAGTGTAATCATTGCGATTTTGTAAGTAGATACTAGTTGCTTAATTTGTGGTTTAAAAATTCTAATTTCAGTTACATATTGTTCTGCATCGCTACCTTTCCATAATTCCTCTAACATATTTGAAATAGTATCAATTTTTTCTAATTTTTGATCTAGCTCATCAGCCTTTGAATTAATTGAAGTTATTGTCTCATTGATTTGTTCATAACTTAAGCTATAATCTTCCATGAATGTTCACGCTCCTATTCTTATAGTTTAAGAATATCATAGTTTTTTTATTCATGCAAAAAATATACTTTTACTTGTCACATTTTGTCAAATAAAAGTATATTCTCTTTACTATTTTTATACATTTCTTTTTGTTAATATATGTAAAATATTATTTACACAATTTCTTATTTCTTTATTGTTTATAATCAAGTTAATTTTTTTTAAATAAAACGAATTGGATAAAGATTGAATAGAGCTTATGATTAATAAGTTGGATAATTCTAATATATTCTTATTAGTATTCCAATCTATCACTATCGTCTTTTCATAAAGTCCTAAACTTTCTCCACTTCTTATTTCATCATCTAAATCTTTTATAATATTTTGTTCATCTTCACACCTGATTTTTTCCATCTTATACTTTTCTAAAAAATTTAAGTCACAAACATCCTTTTGTTCATCACTATTTTCTTTAATCAATAATCCCTTTTTAATTAACTTCTTTATTTTAGAAAAGTCACATCCTAAACTAGAAATTCCATAATATATTTTACTTAAATATAGAAAGCTATAATTCATAGGTACTAAATCATTATCAAAATAAAGTTTATCTTTCTCACAAAATGGACAAAGACACAATCCTTTTTTATTTGCTTTTTTTATTTTATCCACATAGAAAATGTTCAAACAATTATAACATGCCGCTACATTGTTAGTTTCTAACTTTTCTACTATTGGCTTTTTTAACTTCAAGTTTTTGATTTCTTCTATGATTTCATTAAAAGTATAATCACTAATTGGAAGGGATGCATCTGGAATTTTTAACAGTCTATCAATTACTTTTCTTAAGGTTTCATCACTTACATTTTTTGTAATCGCAATTCTATATAAAATAATACATAATTCTTCCTCATTTAACTCTTCTATTGGAATTTCTCTTAATTGGTTATATATTTTTATATAATTTTTTGGCATAGTTAAAAAATATTCTATTTCAGAAAATAATTGTGGTAATAATCTTACTTCCATGTTTTGATATTTTTCTAACCACCAGTATTTCATGTTTTGTTTCCCCCAAAATAAAATTATTAACCAATTATTTCTTTATAATCATCATCTATATCATCATTAAAATTATTTTCTCTAAGTGATTTTATTCTTTTAGTTTCAATCGTAATTTCTTTTTTAGGCATATAAATTACCATTCGATTAAAATCATCTTTATCTAGACATAAAATAATTTTAGTATCCTTCGTTAGCTTTTGTTCTGATTCTCTTAGTTCATAAAAATAATAGTCTTTATCTGAATAGATAAATTCATTTGCAACGATTTCGTATCCATCTATCTTTGTAAATTCATTTTCAAATTTTTCTTGCCCTTTTTTGTCATATATTGTATATGAAAATCCTGCGGTTAAGTCCAATACTTCACCAGAATTAGTTTTCCACATTCCATATATTTTATCTGAATTTTGATTATTGTTCATTTCACTAATAAAGTACTCTTTTTGAGTAAATACCATACCATTTGGAAATCTTATTTCTAAGTTAAGAATCCATATTGTAATTGAAATTATGATAACTAAAATAGTAGACAAAATTAGCGAAACAATAGACATAATTTTCATACCTAATTTCGTATGTTTAAATCCAATAACTACAAGTGCAAAGGATAAAACAATTAAAATAACTCCTAAAGCTACTTTTTCTACAGTTCCAAATATCGCTAGGATTGCTAGTATAATTCCAAATAAACTATAATTTTTCTTTGAAAAGAATCCTTCTTGTTCTAATGTTTCTGCTTTTTCTTTTGATTCATCTTGTTTACTGTAATTTTGTTGATATTCGAACTGTCCTTCATGAGATTGATTCTGTCTATATTGTTCAAATGGATCTACATAATCCTCTTTTGTTTCTAATATCTCATCTTCTACTTTTTCTCCACAATAGGAACAAAATTTTGCATTTTCTTCTAACTCTGCATTACACTTTTTGCATCTCATATAACCACCCACTTTATTAATTAAAGTATATCATTAAATTTTTTCTTTTACAATAAATAGCATAGCTCAAAAAGTGTAAAATAATTTACATATTTTATAAATATCAAAATAAAAAGAGAAAATAATATAAAAATCATCTTCCCTTGGTTTTTGTCTTTTTACCTATAACTTCTCCCATTTGTAATTTTGTTTCTATTCCCCTACTTGAGTATTCCAAAATTAATGGGTCTATTTCTAATTTATCTTTTTCTAAAAATAATATAATGGTACTTCCACCAAATTTAAAATATCCTTTTTCTTCTCCTCTAGTAAATTTTTTTACTGGATGATTGACTATTTTTCCAACCATTAAGGCTCCTACTTCTACTTGGGTTACAGTACCAAAATTTTTTGTTTCTAATACAGTTAATTCCCTATTATTCTCTCTAAATACTTGAAAGTTTTCATAGGCAATTGGATTTACTGTATGAAATTTTCCTGGTATTTTGCTTGTTTTTAAAATCTCACCATCATCAAAAAATATATATCTATGGTAATCATCGACACATAGTCTAAATACTAAACATAATCCATCTTCATATTTTTTTGCAAGAAGATTATCTTGTAAGATGGATTCCACACTATAGTTGCTTCCTTTTACTTTAAAGATTAAATCCTTATTTACTGGATAGACTCTTAATTTATTATCACAACACGAAATAAAATCTTCTTCTTTTCTTGAGATATTTCTATATTCTAAATTAATTTTTCTTGTAAAAAAGTCATTAAAGCTTTTATACTCTTGCTTTTCATATTCTTCCATTGGAATATGATTATTTTTAATGAAAGATTTTATTTTTCTAGTAGATAATTTACTATCATTATATTTTCCATATAATTTTGTTATCCAAGGATATACAAGAATTTTTAAAATTCCTCTTCCTATTGCTGTCTCATATAGGAAAGATAAACTTTTTTGATTATGATCCTTTACTTCAATCTCTTTTTTAGTTTTATAATTTAGTACTTGCATTATAGGAGCGACAATATTACGACAGCAATGATAAGGGCTAAAAGTGGAAGCAAGTAAAGAACTTTTCCTGTAATTTTCTTTACTTTAAAGTCAAATGTGAATAAGAAGGCAATAACAAGTGTTGTAATCGTCATTACTGTTTCAAATACATTTGCTTTTAAAACAAAAGATAATAGATATACGATTGGTAAAATAAAGGATGTTGTTGTTACTGGTAGACCATGATAATATTTTACTGGGCCTGTTACATGAAAGGATAAAGCTTCTACATTAAAGAAACCAAGTCTTATTACTCCTCCTAAAGCAAACATTGTATAAATAATATTTTGATACCAATTTTCATATCCCATACAATGAAAAATAACAATTGGGAAGATTACAAAATTCACAATATCTGATAGGGAATCAATCTCTACTCCAAACATTTTTTCTTTTTTATTTCTTTTTGTTTTTCTAGCAATTGGTCCATCAAATATATCACAAATACCCGCTCCAAGTAAACATAAAAAAGCATAAGAAATGTGCCCACTAAAAGCTAAATTTATTCCAAAAATGCTGAAACATACTCCTAAATATGTTAAAATTACTGATCTATTATAATAACCTATAAACATAATATCACTCTCTTCATCTTAATCATTATATCATACTGGAGAATTTTATTAAAAGAAAAAAGAGCTTTTGCTCTTATTTTTTTGTATTTGGTATATTTACAATAAAATTATCAGCCTCTATTACTTCCCCATTTTCATCTAATATTCTTATAATAATATTATTTTTTTTCTTTGGTACTAATGAATCAATTACATAGTAATGACTACTTGTCATTACCTGTTTTCCGTTTTCATTTAAAAACGGTTGATATTTCAATTCTTCTACTCCTTTGATAGCGATACTTTCTGTGGTTGTGTAGTATTCTGCATAATATTTTTCTCCTGTATGAAAGTAGATATATAAACTATTTTCTTCCTTAAACGGATTATAGATTAGTAAAGGACTTTCTATGGAATAGCGATTTACTAATAATGATTTTATTTTTTTATTAATAATATTTTTATAATCTTCTTCAGAAACACTTAGATTTTCTGGCATATGTACAACTTTTACTTGACTTCCTATTTTATAATCATCCTCTAATACAATGTTCTTCTCTACCCATTCCAAATCATTTTCATGAGAATCAATGTACTGATTATAAGAATCTTTTCCAAAGTTATAAACAATTTGAGTTAAAACAACTAAAATTAAGAACAAAAATCCATATTTGATTATTCTTTTTATCATGTATTTATTCATTTTATATCACCACTTTTAGTATACACTATTTTTTTTCTTTTTTCTATTGATTTGTATGAGAATAATATTCTCTTTCTGCTAATTCTGATGCAATATTTTCTAATTCATCGTCCATGAATGATTCTTGATTTAGATAATCTTCCACATCAAATAATAATTCTTTCACATTTGCATATTTTTCATAGTAAAATCCATTTCTTTTTAATATTTCTATTTGGTAATCTGATAAAAACATCCCATTTGTTCTTTTTTCACTTACATAAGTCCTTAAGTTATTAGGAATTAATTTTTCTATTTCAAAATTTTCTTTCATTTCTTTCATTTTTTCACAACCTATTTTTAAATTCCATTTTAGAATACCATAAGGAGATTTTTCTTGCAAGTTTCCAATAGTTATTTTAAGTTATATTTTTTTCTTATTAATTTCTTTTTGTTTTAACATCACTTTATTAGACAATATTATTTATTATTCAATTATAATCTTAATTTCTTTAAATATGAAAAATCTTATTAATATTAAAAAGTCACTTTCATAGTGACTTTTTCCATGTTCTAAAAGAATCTTATAATATCGTTAAATGTAATATATACCATTAAAATCATTAGTAGTATGAAACCAATATTATGTATCATATTTTCAGTTTCTGGTTTTACTGGACTTCCCTTTATTTTTTCTATTACCAAAAATAGAATTCTTCCACCATCAAAGGCTGGGAATGGAATTAAGTTAATAAATCCAACGTTAATACTAAGTAACGCTATTAATAAAATGATATTAGCAAGTCCTGCTTTTGCTTGTGTGCCAACAACATTGTAGATTCCAACTGGACCTGAGAATTGATCCACAGTTACTTTTCCATTAAATAAACTTCCAAATGTAATAAACATTTGACGGAATAGGGCTTGTGTTTTTCCAAAGGCATATTCTACAGCTGGTATTAGTCCATGTCTTTTTTCATTATTAATCATTACACCGATTCTGTATACTTTTTGTCCTTCAATTTCTTCTGTTATTGGTTTTACTTTTAAAGTATATTCTTTTCCATCTCTTTTTATTTTAAATTCGATATTTTTTTCTTTACTTTCAATTTGTAAATATAAGGAAATATCATCTGATGTTTTAACTTTATGCCCATTAATTGCTAAAACTCTATCTCCTTTTTTTAATCCTGCTTTTTCTGCCGGATTATCTTTGACTACTTCAGCTATAATTGGTTTTGTGTTTGTAGCACCTGTTCCAAGAGCTAGAAAGAATAATAATAATACTGCAAAAATAAAGTTAAATCCTGCACCAAAGAACATTACTAAAAATCTTTGCCAAGCCTTTTTTGAATATAATTTTCTTTCTTTTGGAATTTTTTTATCATCATCTACCTCTTCTCCAGCAAGTGAGACAAATCCTCCGATTGGAATTAAGCGAATACAGTATTCTGTTTCCCCTTTTTTATCTTTTTTAGAAAATAATTTAGGACCCATTCCAATTGAAAATTCATATACATAAACTCCAAATAATTTGGCGAATAGAAAGTGCCCGGATTCATGAACTAGGACAATAACTCCTAATACAAGAACAAAATAAATAATATTTAATATCATAGTTCCTCCTATATAATTGTCTTAAATAAGATTGCCGTAATTACGACAAATATAATACTATCAAAACGATCTAAAATTCCACCATGCCCTGGAATTAATTTTGAGAAATCTTTGATGTCATAATGTCTCTTGATTGAGGAAAATACTAAATCACCAAGTTGCCCCATTAATGATAAGGTCGTTGTAGCAATTAATAAGTTTACTATTTCTATTTCTGGATTTATTACAGTCAGATAATATGCACATGCAATAAATACCCCCATTACTGTACCACCTATCAATCCTTCAATTGTCTTATTTGGTGAAATTTGTTCTGCTAATTTGTGTTTTCCAATTAATTTTCCAATAAATAAGGCAAAAGTATCTGTCATTGTTGTGATTAAAAATAAATATAAAATATATTCAAGCGAATAATTTCTTGTTAGTATGATTAAGTTAAACGATAACCCCAAGAAAATTACACTTCCTAGTGTATACATGGCATCTTCTAAATTATATTTCTTTTCATCACACAAAATGATAATTGGAATGAAAAAAACAATTAAAAATAAGCTTAATATACGATAGTCTAATATAATTTGAAATTCATTTGAACTCCAATTATTTAATATTAAAAAGATTAAACATCCATAAGATAATAGTTTTAAAACCCATGGTAATTGATTATTCTTGTTTCTTTTTTTAAATCTACTATCCCATAATTCTTTAAATCCTAATACACCGATAATTGTAATAAAAAATGCAAACCATTCATTTCCTATAAATAATAATGGTAAAAATATTACTAAAATAAGCGCTGCTCCTAAAGCTCTTTGTTTCATTTTATACCTCCTTATAGTATATAAATCCTAGTGTTAATTATAATACAATTTTGATATAACTACAATATAGTTTTCACTACTCTTCTTATTTTCATCATATTTTTCCTATAATTGGCAATTATAATAATGGTGATTTTATGAACTATTTAAATATATTTTTCTTTTTTTCTATTTTAGGTCATTTGGTAGAGAATATTTTTACAACTAATTATACTAGTGGAATTCTTTATGGATATTGGACTCCTATCTATGGTGTTGGAATTATTATTATCCTTTTATTAAATAATTTTTTTAAAAAGAAAATTAAATCAAAGCCTTTAAGATATATTTTTTTATTTTTTTCTTCTTTTCTTTTACTCTGCATTATAGAATATTTAAGCGGTTATCTTATTCAGCAAATTTTCCATAAAGTTTTTTGGAATTATAAAAAACATAAATTTAATATTGGTTTATATACTTCTTTAGAAATGGGTTTGGTTTGGGGAGTTTCTAGTCTTATCATTTCTATTTTTATAGAACCTCTTTGTATCAAATATAGTAATAAAATACCAAAATTCATTTCTTATATTTTGCTTGGATTATTCATATTAGATATTTTATTAACGATTAATAACAGGGTCATCAATTTTTAGTAAAAAAAAAGAACCACTTCTGATTCTAAAAACTATCGATATTAATTTTTATTTTTTTATTCTCTTGGATATAGCTGCTCGCTTGTACTAAGGTTCTTACTGCATTCGCAATTTTTCCACCTTTTCCAATTACTCTACCCATATCATCTTCGCTTACTAAAACTTGAATTAAAATTGTATTTTCTTCATCACTTTCAAATTCTTTTACAGAAACTTCCTCAGTATTTATAACTAGTGATTTTACAATAAATTCTGTTAATTCTACTAAATTCATAATTACTTTCCTTGTTTCTTTTCAGCGTATTTCTTCATGATTCCTGCTTTACTAAATAAACTTCTTACAGTATCTGAAGGTTGAGCTCCACATTCTAACCATTTTAAAGCGATTTCTTCATTGATTTTTGTTTCTTTTTGAATTGGATCATGAGTTCCAATTAATTCAAGATATTTTCCATCTCTTTTTACTCTAGAATCGCTAGCTACGATACGGTAACTTGGTCTTTTCTTTGCACCCATACGAGTAAGTCTAATTTTTACTGCCATTTTTCTCTCCTCCATTTCTTTCTATATATTCATTATAATAGTATTTGTTCGTACTGTCAAGCATTTTTTGTTAACACTTTATTTTTGACCTTTAGAAAGGAAAATAAAGTATCTGGCAGATACTTTATTCATCTAAAAACTCTTCTTTTATTTCTTGATCTATTTGTTTTTCTGCTTCTTCTATTTGTACTTCTACTTGATCATCTTCTATATCTTCCCATGGATCTTCTTCTTCATCATAACTAATTTTAACTTTTGTATCTCCAACAATTTCTATTCCTAATTGTTTTTCTACTGCAAATTCTATTTTTCCATTTACGATTTCAGCTCTGGTACATGTTGGTTGTTTTAAACTACGAATGACAACTTCTTCATTGGACAAAGCCTTCTCAGATTTTTTTGGTACAGTTACTACTTCTTGATACCTAATATTTTTCTTAACTACTTCTGTTTTACTATCATCCATGCAAGAGTACCAAATGTTTACATCGTAACTACCTGTTATTATTACTTTGTCTAGATTTTTACTTCCAGAAAAGTTATGGTTAATAACCCAAGCACCAAGGATAGTTGTAGGCACAATTTCTGGGGTTACTACATCTGTTGTTACAAATGTTTTTTTTCCTTTTCCAATTACTGCTTTTGTAACAATTTCTCTGGTATTTGCCATAATATCCCTCCTCTAATTTAATTTATGCGAGAGATTTTAATTGTTGATAGAAAAAAGAAAGTCAAGCTGACTTTCTTATAATTGAAAGATATTATCCATTGTTTCCTTAATTAATGAGAATACTTCATTTAATTTTTTTTGTGCATCGATAAAATCATTATATAAAGGAATTTCTAACAATTCTTTTTCTAAAGTACTAAGTACCTTTTCTTTTTCTTCTATATTTTTTCCCTCTGTCTGTAATCTGACTAATTCTTTTTGACTTTTTTTAATTTCTTCGATCAATTTAGGAATTCTTGAATGATTTTTCATTTTTTCTTCTAATAGTAGATATTCTTTATATTCGGAAGAATTTTTTATTATTTCAACAATTTCTTCTACCTTTATTTTTATTTCTTTACTCAACATATTCTCCATCTAAACTCCAAGTTTTTGCATCGGTTACTTTTACTGAAATAATTTTTCCAATTAGCGACTCGTCTCCATTAAAATTAATTAATTTATTGGTATCTGTATATCCAAATAGTTCTGTTTTTCCATTTTCATTATGACCATCTACTAATACCTTTACTGTCTTTCCTACTAGTTTTTGGTTGTTTTCTAGAAAATATTTATTTACGATTGTATTCAATTTGTATAATCGTTTTTCTTTTTCCTTTAGTGATGTCTCATCCTTTAATCTACAAGCTGCAGTATTTTCTCGTGGTGAATAGATAAATGTAAAAGCATTGTCATATTTACAATGTTCTGCTAATTCTAAAGTATCTTCAAAATCTTCTTCTGTTTCTCCTGGAAATCCTACAATAATATCTGTTGAAATACTAACATTCGGAATTTTTTCTTTAATTTTATCAAAAAGTTCTAAATATTCTTCTTTCGTATAACGTCTTCCCATTAGCTTTAAGATTCTACTACTTCCTGATTGTACTGGAAGATGAATTGATGGCATAATATTTGGATATTTTGCAATTACTTCTATCATTTGATCTGTGAAATCCCATGGATGACTTGTCATAAAACGAACTCTTGGAATATTGGTTTTGGCTACATCTTCTAGAAGATTTTCCATTTTATAATTACTATCAAAATCTTTTCCATAGGCATTTACATTTTGTCCTAGTAATGTAACCTCTTGATATCCATCACGGACTAATTCTTTTACTTCCTTTAAAATATCCTCTTTATGTCTACTTCTTTGTTTTCCTCTTGTGTAAGGAACAATACAGTATGTACAGAATTTATCACAACCATACATAATATTTACATATGCTTTATGCTTACTAGCTCTTTTTACTGGCATTCCTTCAATTAAGTTTCCTTCGACACTTAAGACCTCTATTTCTTGTTTTTTATTATCTAAATAATTTTTTAATACAATTGGAAGTCTATGCAAATTGTGTGTTCCAAAAACAAAATCCACTTGGCGATATTTATGTAGTATTTCATCTACTACTCCTTCTTCTTGCGCCATACATCCACATAATCCAACAATTAAATCTTTTCTTGTTTCCTTTAAATGTTTTAATCTTCCGAGCATTCCAAAGGCTTTATTATGAGCATTTTCACGGATAGAACAAGTATTTAAAATAATTAAATCTGATGACTCCATATCTAAACTTTCAATAAATCCTAATTCCTCAAGCATTGCTTTAATATTTTCACTATCATGTTCATTCATTTGACATCCATAAGTCTTTACATAATATGTTTTATTGTGCCCCATTTTATTTATACTTTTTGGCATTTTGTATTCTTCAATAACTACTTTTTCTTTTTTTCTACTTCTAGCCTCTTTATAACTAGGTAATTTCATGATAATCACCCTCTTTTCCTTAAACATTATAACATGATTTTTATATCTTGATAATTTTTTAGTATTTTTTATAAATAGATCCTAACATACGAACCTTTTGTTCTAGAGATTTTACTTTTTGATTTTTATTTTTTATTTCATCATCGTAAAATAGTAAAACATTTCTACCAAATAATGTTTTATCTATATTTGGATAGGTTTCGATACAGAAGTCGATAATGGTTGTCACTAGTTCTTTCTTTTCTTGTGGTGGAATATTCCAATCAATGCATGCTCTTAATAAATCAACATAAGAATATGTTTCCAATAAACCAAATACAGACCTTAATTTTTTAGAATCTCCTATTTTTTGAATCATCCAGTTGTGTGCTTCAATTAATTCTACAAATTTTCCAGTTGGCTTGATGAAATAGTCAATATTACGCTCTGAATTATCAAGATGATAGTAATAACTTAATTTCAAGTTTTCTTCAACTCTTTTTGCTTCTCTCATTGTCCACATATAAAAATAACAATCTTCTTTTATATAATCGGGAAAGCTTTTATCTTCTATAAACTCATGATGATAAATCTTATTACAACATGAGATAACTTCTTCATTAATAAAAAAGGATCTTTGGAAAGAAAAAGGAATCCATGGTTTTAATCTTTCTTCTGCTGCTCTATAAGAATTATCATTTTTAATTCGAAAATCTCCAATCACTATCTCTGGCTTTTTTCTTTTCCTCATTGCCTTTTGATATAATGATTGATAAAATCCATAATCAATTGTATCATCCGCATCAAAAAAACCGATATACTCTCCAGTTGCTTCTCTAATTCCTTTGTTTCTTGTATAACTTACTCCACAATTTTCCATATTTTCTAATAATCGAATACGACTATCTTTTTCTGTATATTTTTTTAAAATATCTAAACTTCCATCTGTTGATTTGTCATCAATTACTAAAAATTCTATATTTCCATTTTTTGCGGCTAGTAGGCTGTCTAAAGATATTTCTAAGTTTTTTACTTTATTGTAAACAGGAACTACTATACTCATCTCTTTCATCAACTTCACCCCTATAAAATGTTCATATTATAGCATGAAATAGTATAAAATAAAAGAAAATAATACAATTAAGCATTATTTTCTCTTAGTGCATTGTCAATAATATTATCCATACAAGTAAATTTTTGACTCGTTAATACTTCTTCTTTGATGATATCATAATTACTTCTAATGAATAAAACTAATTTTTCCATTCTTGGACGTAATTTCTTATCTTCAAGATTGTCGATAATTATCTCTAAATTTGTAAGTTTTGAATATTTCCCGTATTTATTACTTTTAATATAAGTATTGTACAAATTTTTGAAAGATAATATATCAATATTATTGAATCTTTCATCTTCTAGAATCTTTACTGTTGTATAAATATAATGGTCATTAATTGACTTATCTAGAATTGTTTCTCCTTTATTATTCTTAATATTAGGAAGAAATTTTTTATTCTTTTTTAATTTTGATATGATTTCCATTACATTTACATAATTGATTGAAACTAAGAAATGGGCAAATGTATTTCCATCTTGATTTTGATGGTTGATATCCCAATCTTTATTTCCCATATGTGAAAGTACTAAATCATAATCGCCATGTTTTAATAATCTCATTAAAACACTATTACCTGCATCATCGCAAGTGTTAATATTTACTATTTTCTTTTTTAGCAATTTATCAACGAATTCTGTAAAGCCTTCCTTAATAAGATCAAATATCAGGGATGGATCTTCCTCCACTGCTTTCATCGTTTTTGCTTCATCATAAAACATCTATAACACCTCTTATACACGGGATAGTTCAATATTATACTCGTATTTTCTTATCTTGTCAAATTTTTGATTTTTCGATAGTGTAAAAGCAGTTTAGATTGACAAGATATACATAAAATAATAAAATATTAAACTATTAGAAAAGAGATGAATTGCATGTTTAAAATTGATAAAAATCGATTAGAAGATATTCGTGATACAGATTATAAAATTTATTGTATGAGAAAGAAGAACACATCAAGAGGGTGCTTTATGCTACTATTTTCTATTGAAATGTATATTAAGAGTGTGTTGGCTTTTGGTTCTGATAGTTCAATCTCAAAAGATATTTTCGCAGTATGGAATGAATATTTTAGTATTATAAGACAAGAAAGAAAGATTTTTAATTATTTATCTAAAAGAAAACGTGATATCGATTATTCCACATTTTCTGTAGATGGATTTTTAGATGACTTGGATGAATTAACTGAGGAAACTGATGAATATTATATACAAGTGCTTGAAGATATGGAAGTAGCTTGTCAAATGCATGAAGAATATCGCGCGAAAAGAATGCCAAGAGATTTTGAAACAATCGTAGAAGATGATTCATTGATTGAGGATATGCTTCAAGGAACATTAAATAAAAAAGATATTATTAAATTTTTAAAATTACCAAGAGAATTTATGAAATATATAAAGCAGGATAGTTTTAGAATTTATGATTTGAATGAAGAAGATGAAAATGCTTTATTATTTTATGGAGTTAATTATAAACAGGATGAAGATGGGAATTTATCTGATATCAAACTGTTTGTTCCAATGATTACTAATTTAACAACTGCTTTAATTAATATCAGTGAATACTATAAAGCTTATCAATTATATCAAAGATTAGGTAAAAATTTAGATGACTCTGAAATTAATAAGATTTCAAGTGATGTTAAAATTTATCAAGAGGAATTTCAAAAAGAATTTCAAAAAAGAAAAATTACTACCAAGTTACAGTAGTAATTTTTTATTTTATTTGTTATTTATATTGGAAACATAATTGTAGGAATCCCTACACATCTCTTCTAAATTTTTGGTTGCTTCCCAGTTTAATTTTTCTTTTGCATAACTTGGATCTGCATAACACTCTGCAATATCTCCACTTCTTCTTGGACATATTTCATATGGAATTTTAATGTTATTTACTCTTTCAAATGTACTTACTAATTCTAATACACTATATCCTTTTCCTGTTCCTAAATTATAGGCATCAATTCCAGTACTATTTATAATTTTATTTACAGCGCAAAGATGTCCATGAGCTAAATCTACTACGTGAATATAATCTCTTACTCCAGTACCATCTTTTGTATCATAGTCATTTCCAAATACATTTAGTTGTGGCAATTCTTTTGTTGCTACTTTTATAATATATGGCATTAAATTATTTGGAATTCCTTTTGGATTTTCTCCAAGTAAACCTGAAGTATGTGCTCCAATTGGATTAAAATATCTTAGTAGTGCGATACTCCAATTAGAATCTGATACTACTAAATCCCTTAAAATATGTTCAATCATTAGTTTAGTTGTTCCATATGGATTTGTCGTCGATAGTTTTGCATCTTCTTTAATTGGTAATTTTTCTGGACTTCCATATACAGTTGCAGAAGATGAGAAAACTAATTTTTTACAATGAAATTCATTCATTACTTCACATAAATGTATTGTTGATTCTAAATTATTTTCATAATACATTAATGGCTTTTGAACAGATTCTCCTACTGCTTTATATCCCGCAAAATGAATAACTGCATCAAAAGTATGTTCCTGAAATATTTTTCTTAATAAATCAAAATTTTTCATGTCTCCTTCATAAAAGATTGGCATTTTTCCAGTTATTTTTTGAATATGATTTAGTACTATTTTATCTGAATTTGATAAATCATCAATAATTACCACTTCGCAATCATTTTCTAACAATTCTACTACTGTGTGACTTCCAATATATCCACATCCACCTGTTACTAATATTTTCATTCATTCTCCTCCTTATTTACAAAACGAAAAAGTAAGAACTATTTTTTCTTCTTCTTACTTTTTTCTGTTTCTTTCACTATATAAATTGGTCTATTTTTTGTTTCAAGATATGTTTTAGCTAAATATTCCCCAATAATTCCAGTACAAAATAATTGTAATCCACCAACTAAAAAGATAATACAAGCAGTACTTGGCCATCCACCTACTGGATCTCCCCAAATTAATGTTTTAGAAATAATTACAATAATTAATATCGCTGCGATTAAACAGAAAATAATTCCTACTAATGCTGCGAACACTAATGGCGTTGTTGAAAAAGCAACAATTCCTTCTACCGCATATGAAAATAATTTTTTAAAATTAAAGTTTGTTTTTCCAGCTACTCTTTCTTCTAACTCAAATTCAATCCATTTTGTATCAAATCCAACAAAACTGAATAATCCTTTAGAATAACGATTATACTCTTTCATAGATATTACTGCATCTACCATTTGTCTTGTCATCAATCTAAAGTCTCTAGCTCCTGGAATCATTTCTGTTTCTGAAATTTTTCCAATTAAGCTATAAAACCATTTTGTAAATATTTTTCTCAAGAAAGAATATCCTTTACGGTTGGTACTTTTTGTCGCAACACAATCGTATTCTCCTTCTTCTAAAATTGCAAACATTTCTTTTAATAAAGCTGGTGGATCTTGTAAATCGGCATCCATTGTTGTAATGTAATCTCCAGTTGATGCTTCTAATCCTGCAAACATGGCAGACTCTTTTCCAAAATTTCTAGAAAATGAAATATATCTTACTCTTTCATCTTTATCGGATAATTCTCTTAGTACTTGTAATGTTTTATCTTTAGATCCATCATTTACAAAAACAAATTCAAATTCAGCGTCCTTTTTCATTTCTTCACTGATTTTATTTACTTCTTTATAAAAAAGTGGTACAGATCCTTCTTCATTATGACAAGGAACAATAATTGATATTTTTTTCATACTACTTCCTCCATTACGCTTATAATATCATAAATAAAAACATTTGTAACTACTCCTCTTTTGTTTCACTGTCAAGTAAATTACTATTTCCTATGATTAGCATAAAAATAGTATAGCTAATTATGAATGTAATTATGTAGCTATTTATTAGCGCAAATATCTGTGAAAACTGAAGGGATAATAGAAAGAATATAATTTGATCTATTGTAAAGCAAACGAAACTAAATAGGAAAATTTTTTTATTATATGTTGGTTTTATTCTATTCCATATAAAATAAGAAATTAAAATTAAGATATAAGAAATTAACCAGCAAGATAAATGAATTATTAAATTATTATGATAAATTGAAACTAAATAGTTAATTAATACAAAAGTTAATAAAAAGAAAGCACTGGATACCAGATATTTTGTTATTTTAGGTGATAGTTTTTGTTCATCTTCTATAAATTTTTTTATAGTTTCAGTCATCTTATCATGATTTCCATTATATTTTTTAGGATGGAATTTTTTTATCATTTTTATACTTTTTTCTAAGTCTTTTAGTTCCATACAAGGAATAATATATTCTTCTTTTCCAAGTTCTTCTACTACTTGTATTTGATGATCATTATTATGTTCTTTATATTCAGAAAGTCTTGGAACGGCAATTATTTTTTTATCATAAGAAAGTCCATCAAATATTGTTCCTACTCCACCATGTGTAATAATGTAGTTACATTTTTTAATCATTTTTTCAAATTCATTTTTTGGTAAATAATCAAATACTTTCATTTTATCACTAGAATAATTTGTATATCC
Source organism: uncultured Caryophanales bacterium (assembly GCA_949948745.1). Taxonomy (GTDB): domain Bacteria; phylum Bacillota_I; class Bacilli_A; order RF39; family UBA660; genus Alloscybalousia. The sequence goes on along the minus strand of CATLHA010000004.1, from coordinate 51,224 downwards.
TGCTTGAACGATTACTTCTTCTTCAATTATTTTTTTATCGATTAATTTTTCAATTTCTATTAATAATCTTTCAAAGCTTTTATCTTGTGTACCTAAGGTTACTAAAATCATTTTATCATCACCTCGTTTACTTTCTTAAACAAAAGAAAATTTCAATGTTATTTTTTATCTTATTATGACTACTCTCAACCTAGAAGCTTTATTTCTAATAAATCCAACCACCGTACGTTGCCTTTGGATATAGTTTTAACATACTTTCCCACTGTACAATAAATAAATCAGCAAAATGATAAAGCAATCTTCCTGTAATTGTTTTTGTCTTAATATTAGCAAAAGACTCAATATAAATAATTTTAGTTCCGAATAACTTTCCAATACAACAAATTGGCCCTGCTGTATGAGCTCCTGTTGTAACAATATATTTTGGTCTAAATTTAATATAATAATATAAACTCTTACAACAATTTCCTAATAATTTAAATGGATACGTTGCCATATGGTCTTTAGTTCCATAAAACATATAACTTAATTTGTCTTTATATTTTTCTTCTAAATAAGTACTGGAAGTTGTTTTTTCTGTAATAATTCTGAAATCATATTCTTTAAATAATGATTCTAGTCTCATCATTTCAGTTAGATGTCCACCTGTACTAGAAATAAATAATACTTTCTTTTTTTTCATATTATCCCCTTTTTTTTAGAAGTTTTAACCAATTATCTTTTACTTCTTTTTGTGTATAATTGGAACTTATTTGTTTTGCTTCTGTTCCTAACTCTTTTCTTAGTTTTTGGTTATTTATTAATTCAATTACTTTATCTGCCATCTTATCAAAATCACGATTATCGATTAAATATCCATTTTTACCATTCGTAATTAAATCATTTGCTCCTTCTGCAGAGGAAAAAGCAATACAAGGAACTCCATGAGACATTGCTTCTATTAAAACGATTCCAAAAGATTCTGTATATGATGTCATTAAATAGATAGACGATTCATGTAATAATGCATCTATTTTGTCTCTTTTTAAATATCCGTGAAGCTCTACAGCATCTGTTAATTGATACTGATAAATTCTATCTACGATTTTATTTCTTTCAGCACCATCTCCAATTAAACATAATTTCCAGCTTGGTTCTTTTTCATGAATTTTATGAAATACCTCAATTAAGTCAACAAATCCTTTTTCTCTTGAAAAACGTCCAATTGAAATTAGTGTATGATTTTTTAAAGTAGAAGACGATTTTGGAATTTTATCAATCATATTTGGAATATAGACACATTTGCATTTTATTTCTGACTTTTTGAATTCCTTTTTATAAAAAGATCTTAGAGAATCAGAAACTAAAACTAATCTATCTAATTTTTTGCTAGATGATACTACAGACTCTATATACTTCACATCTTGATGATGGTGATTATGTTCCCATCCAATCTTATATGTTTTTTTCTTTCCATGATTTCCTAACCATTTATTAAACAATACACGTGTTGATATGATAATATCACTATCACTATCTTTAATCGCAGTGATTGTTTTTCTTCTTCTAAGTAGTAAAACAACTAGTGATTTATAGGATTCTTTTAAGAAAGTAATCGGTTTTAATTTTTTTATAGATTGTTTCCATTCTTCTCTATTTGGTTTATATTTTTCTATTAAATATCGGACATTTACTCTTTCATCAATTGTAAATGCAGGTTGTTCTTCTAGTCGATAAGTAGAAATTATTTCCACTTTATATTCATCGCAAATTAAATTTGCCAAATTTATAATACTTTTTTCGATTCCACCATAACCTAAATGAAGAGCTAAAATGCTTATCTTTTTCATTTTATCACCTAGTATCATTATATAATAATTTTATTATCAAAGTAAAGAAAAGTCCCATATTTCCTATTGTTTGTCCTTATTTTTTAATTAAAATAAAAACTTTTAGAAAAATCTAAAAGCTTTCATTTAAAGTCTCATTTTCTTATTCTTTTGTTAATATCATTCTTTTCTTATTATTGATTATTATAAATGCCATGATTATTTCTAATCCACATTCAATTAGTAAGCATTTTTTTATTACGGTCTTATGTACCTCTGTATGTGGTGGCATAATTTCTAATTTTTCATTTTCTATTTCTAGTGGAACAACTACTTGTTCTTCTGTTAATTCTACTTCTATTTTTGTATGATCTATTTTATAATCTGGATTACTTTTTATTTCCTCTATCTTGTATTTTCCTAATGGTAAAAAGTCGATAATTGCCTCTCCATTTTCATCTGTTACAATCGTTTTTAACAATTTTCCATCTTCTTTATAAACAGAAAAATAAGTATCACTAATTGGTATTTTTGTACTTGCATCTTTTTTATATATTTTAATGCTTCCTTTTTTTAAATAATTATAAATTCTTAAATCTTGTTTTAGGTTGTCATTTGTCAATTCGACAGAATATTTTTTTGTATTTTCGATATATCCATCTAAAAATGCAGTTTCTATTACATAATATTTACCTAATGGTAGATTTATTGAAATATATCCCTCTTTATCAGTCGTTTTTTCACTAACTAATTCATCTTTTGAATATAATTTAGTGCCATCTCCCATTAAGATATCTTCTTCTGCATAAATATTGAATGAAATATTTTCTAATGGATGATATTCATAATAGTATTTATCTGTTTCTACTTGAAAATTTTCTCCTTTTTTTATGATATTTAACTCACCTTTTAAACTTTCATTATAAACCTCTAGTATCATTATTTTTCCGTAAACTTCATCTACTATTGTTTCAGAATCCTGATCTACTACAAATTGAATTGGTGTATCTATTTTCTTATATCCATTTGGTGCAGTTACTTCTTCTAATTGATAATTTCCCTTTTCTAATGGTTCTGGTGTTAAAAAGAATCCTTCACTATTCGTACTAAATAATTCAATTATTTCTTCTTTTGGGTAAGATACTTTCTGCTTTATATATTCCCCTGTATCCAAATTTTTTATCTTAAAAGTGGCATTTCCTATTACAATTTCTTTTTTCGTATCTTGATCTTTTTTTATTACTTTTAAATATCTTTTTAGTTTAGAATCATTTAGAATCAATTCTATATTTTGTTCTTTTTCTTCTTTAATTTCTATTACGAAATCTTCTACTAATTCATGTCCCTTTTGCCCTTTTATTTGATGAAATTTATAGTTTCCATAGGGTAATATAACTTCTACTTTTCCATTTTCATCTGTTACTATGGTCTTAATTAATTCTTTCTTAGAATTGTAAATTTCAAATTCTGCTCCTTGTTCTTTTACTAGTTTATTTCCTTTCTCATAGTATTTTTGAATTATAACCTTTCCATCATAAACTTTATCTTTTAAAATATAGTCTATTATTTTAGTATTATCATTTATTACTATTTCATGAATAGTTTCATCTAGTTGATATCCTTTCCCACTCTTTATTTCTTTAATGAATAATTCCCCATAGGGCAACTTTTCTATTACTACTGGATTTTGATCTGTAAAGGTAATTGTTGTTATTAAATGATGATATTTATCATAAACTTCATAAATAGTTTCGTCAAAAGATGCTTCTCCTTCTGGAATACTTATCTCTGTTTTATCATCTACTTTTTGAAATCTTACTGTACCTGTATTTATTTTTATTTTCACTGTGGTTTCTACTTTTGGATAATTTCCTCTTACAATTAGATTTTGTCCTTTATTCGTAACATACAGAATCGTCTTTTCTTCTAATTCTTCTTTTACTAGTCTTAATGTAGTTTCTTCTAATAAAGTAGGTTCTACTGTAAGACCATTCATTCCAGTTGTTGTTTCTATTCTTTTATCAGATAATACTTTATAATTTTTGGTTACATGATTATAATCTGCAATTTCTGTTTTGGCTCCATACTTTAGAGTAAAAGTCATATTCGCATAACTTGGTAAAATATAATGTTCTTTTATTAAATTTTCTATTTCATTTATTTCTGATACAAATTTTTCTACTCTATTTCCATTTAATGTATCTGTAAAATAAATGGTACTTTCTGGTTCTAGTGTTTTCCAAATTAAAAATTGACTTGCAGCATACCAATTATCTGTTGTATGATTCTTGTAATTATATCCATAATAGGCGATTAATTGAATTCTTTCCCATTGCTCTTCTGTTATATTTGCATTTTTTACATAGTCTTTATCATATCCTACCATTGTATCAGTAGATAATGTTTCCCATAATTCGATACAATAAGCTGCCTTGTTGTCACTTGTTCTTCTAAACATTCTCATTTGTTCATATTTTCCAGTGGATGATCCCGGCTTAAATTTTTTTAAATATGCTTCTGTAACTTTTTCTCCTTCATAAAAAGAATCACTCATCGCTTGTACTTCTTTTACTGCGAATAACATACCTATTATTCCAATTAATAATAAATATTTTAAATATTTCATAAAACCCTCCTATACTTATCATTATTTACAAAAAATGGACACTCGACCGAAAAAGTTTAAATTTTTTTAAAATAATCAGTTATAATGGTTATAGAAATGATATTAGGAGGAAAAAATGATTCAAGTAATAAAAAATGGTACTGTTGTTACCATGGATGAAAAAAGACAAAAAAAATATGAGAAATTAGATATTGTAATTAAGGATGATACAATTGATAAAATTACGGATTCGTATACTGGAACATATGATAAATTAATCGATGCTAGTGGAAAGATAGTTCTTCCTGGACTAATCAATTGTCATACTCACTTAGGAATGAGTATTTTTCGCGCTACAAACGATGACTATCCTTTACAGGATTGGTTAACTAAAAAAATATGGCCAATTGAAGACCATATGACTGATGAAGATATTTATTATACAACTCTTCTTTCTTGTTTGGAGATGATTAAAACTGGAACTACAACTTCAAATGATATGTATTTTGGTGTAAATGGAAGTTTAAAAGCGATTGAAGAAGCCAAAGTACGTAGTGTATTTTCTAGATGTTTAATGGGTAATATGGATTCAGATTCTTTGGAAAGAATTGAAGAATTTAAAAAATTGGTAAATGAAAATCAAGGAAAAGAATTGTTAACTTTTACAGTTACGCCACATTCTATGTATACTTGTAATGAGGAATATTTAATGGAATGTGAAAAAGTTGCTACTGAACTTCATTTACCTATTCATATTCACTATTCAGAAAATGAAAAAGAAGTAGAAGGAATTAGAAATGATTATAAAACTTCTCCTGCAAAAGCTTTAGAAAAGGTAGGATATTTGAATCATAAATTAATTTTAGCGCATGGAACCTTTATTTCAGAAGAAGATCAAAAACTTCTAGCATCCCATGATGTCTCTATTGCAACTAACCCTATTAGTAATTTAAATTTAGGGTGTGGAATCGCTGATTTAGTACAATATAAGAAAAATGGTCTTAATATTTGTTTAGGTACCGATGGGCAAGGAAGTGGTAACACACTAAATATGTTCTACCATATGTCTGTTGTTGATCAATTACAAAAAGCAAAGTACCAAGATCCTACTGTATTTAACTCTTATGAAGTATTAAAAATGGCTACAATTTATGGTGCAAGGGCATTAGGCTTAGAAGATAAAATTGGTTCTATTGAAGAAGGAAAAAAAGCAGATATTATTATTTTAGATTTACATAATACTGAGGTTTATCCTACTGTTGATTTAATTAACCAAATTGTTCATAATGTAGAAAGTTCTAATATTGATACAACGATTGTGAACGGATGCGTATTGATGGAAAATCATCAATTAACTTTACCAATTGATGAGGAAAAGTTAAAAAAAGACATTAATTCTATTATTTATAGATTAATGCCTAAAGAAAATTAGTTATAAATAGAAAAGGTCAGAAAAGTAAAACTCTGGTCTTTTTAAAATTCATATCTTTCTAATACATTACCATCAGAATCAATAATTTCTGAAGTAGCATCCGCAATATATAAAGCTTGAAAGTCTGGATTATCTAATGTATATCCGGCTTCTATTGCCCAATCAAATTCATCAATAATAGCTTGTTTTGCTTCTAGATTATTACTATCATCTACTAATCTACAATGAATACGAATAAAATTTTCTCCATCATAGGCTACAATGCAAGCGTGGTTATTAATTCCTAATTGTTTTGATACATTCTTCTGTTTGTTTGTCAATACATAAATCTTATTATCAAATAAAACTGGATCACCAAAAGGGCGATTACTTGGACGGTCTCCATCTATTGTTGCAACATAATTTACTTGTGTTTTAATTTTTAAAAATTCATATGTTTCTTTCATTTTTTGTCTCCTTCTATATTAATTTTTCTTCTATGATTTCCTTTAATCTAATTAAAGGCTCCATACTATCTTCTTTGAATGTAAACTCACTATTTCCAATATTTTTTATTACTTCATCGATATCAAACCAACGTACTTCTTCTACTTCTTCTTTTTGTAAAACAAAATCATAGATATCATAAGAAGTTTCTACATAATACCAAGAACGAATATGGGAATTTTTATTTCCCCTTCTTAGTCTATTTAAGATTAATGGATTTAATTCTTGTTCTTCTATTGCAAGTCCTAATTCTTCTTTCAATTCTCTTAAAGCAGCATCTGTAACCTTCTCATGAATATCTACATGTCCAGCACAAGAAGCACCCCAGCATAATGGTTTACTTTTTTTCCATTTGGATCTTTTTTGAAGTAGTAGTTTTCCATCTTTATTTATGATGAAAACAGCAATTTCATTATGTAGTAGATTTTTTTGATGAATTTCTTTTCTAGATAAGATTATACCTGTCGGAATTCCTTCTTCATTAACGACTTCCAATAATTCTTTATCCTCCATGTAATATCTCTCCTTAATATTCTAAATTTTCTTTCATTATATCAATTTCTATATAATCTTTCAAATAATGTTTTTTGGATAGTTCTTTAGGAACAAATTGAACATTTTTTTCTTTTATTACTTCTTCCCCTACTGCTAAGTCCTCTTCTTTTAATTCATAATTTCTAATTTTAAATAAAATATCTTCTAATTCTTCCTTAGATATTTCTTGATCTATTTGTAGGAAAACTGGAATTCTATAAATATTCACGATATGCGATATGACTCCATAGTGGGCAAGAGCATATCTTAGTGTTACTAAAGATTTTGTTCCTAAATAAGGAAATACTGCATATGTATGATTGGAAGTCATAACAATATGTTCTTGATCTAACGTAGCATTTTTTAATATTTGTCTGCTTTTTTCTAGCAAATCTTTTGCACTTTGTCTTAAATAAGGATATGATTCTTCTGTTGTTAATATTTCTTTTATCTTTTTTAAAATTTTTGTATGAACAATAATTTCATCAGGACCCTCCCAATAACTTTTAGAAATTCCTTTAATTGGTTTTACAAAAATTTGCCTTTTTTCTGAATTAATTTCAGATACTTTCCAACTACTTCCAGCTAGAATTAGAGTTTCCCCAACAGGTACTAAGGTATTAATAGTTCCTATTTCTTTGCTCTCATAGCGCACTGAATATTCAATCTCATTTTCAAAGACTGTTAAAAATTGATATCTGGAAACAGTTCTTTCTCCTTTTTCTCCAATTAGTAAGTTTCCCTCTTCATCAAGTTCTAATTGATTTATTTTAATCAGATAAGAAAGCATCTCTTTATAATCTTCTTTACTAATTTTTTTAAATGGAGAAAGCGTTAACATATATTGGGCTAGTTCTTTTGGTAACATACTTCCACGGGAGGTTAAGTGACACATTGTTTGATGATATAGAAGTGGATATGGAAGCTCGGCTTGAATCAATGGCTCTACCCATTTTTCCTTTAAATATAATTCTATAATTGCAATGCAAAAAACCATGTCCCAATCGATTTGTTGGTAGAATTCTTTATTTTTTTGTTCTGTATCATCTTGGTCTTTTTTATTGAATAGAAACATCATTTCACTAATTCCTGATTTTCTTCCACTTCTTCCAAGTCGTTGTACAAAACTAGAAGCACTATAAGGAGTTCCTGTTTCAATAATTCTCTCTAAGTCCCCTACGTCAATCCCAAGTTCTAAAGTTACAGTGGCACCAACAACTGTCTTCATGTCACTTGTTTTCATTTTTTGTTCTGCATATTCTCTTAATCCACCTGATACATTTCCATGATGCGCAAGATATAAATCTGGTGTTTTTTTCTTAGATGCTAATAATTTTAGATTGGCAATATTTAATTCTACTTCACTTCTACTATTTGAAAAGATGATACTTCTTTTACCAAAGGATATTTGATATAGCTTATCATAATAATCTGCCTCTGTTACTGCTCCATCTATCATTAAATGAACTGTTCTTTTATCGTTTTCTACTTGTGGGACTACACAATCTCTATTACTACCTTCTGACAACCATTTTGCTACTTCTACTTTATTTCCAACGGTTGCACTTAATCCAATTCTTCTCGGATTCATGTTTGTTAATCTAGATAGTCTTTCTAGTAAACAAAGTAATTGAATTCCTCTATTTTCTCCCATAAAATAATGAACCTCATCAATTACGATATATCTTAAATCCGAAAATAAGGCAATCGCTTCCTGTTTTCGATAAGTTAGCATGGATTCTAATGACTCTGGAGTAATTTGTAAAAGACCTCTTGGATTTTTTCTCAATTTGTTTTTGTGACTATCTGAAACATCTCCATGCCACTTATATACTGGAAAATCCGCTTCGATTAATAAATCTGTTAAACGCTCAAATTGATCATTGATTAAGGCCTTTAATGGACTGATATAGAGTACTCCAACAGAAGTAGATGGATTATTATAAAGATCTGTTAAGATTGGTAAAAACGCTGCTTCTGTTTTTCCACTTGCTGTTCCTGTTGAGAGTAGTAAATTTTCATCTGTATGTAAAATCACGTCAATCGCTGCAACCTGAATATTTCTTAAATTTTCCCAACGATTTCTATAAATATAATCTCTAATAAATGGTGCTAATTCATCAAATGCACTCATAACTCAAAACTTGCAAATTCTTCCGTTATTTCTTCTTCAGAATTTTCTCCTGTCGCATAAGTAAAACTATCACTTTGAATGATTGATAAAAGTGTCTTTTCAGGATATTGATATAACGTATTCAATAACTCTATAAAATCACGAATAATCTCTCGTGGTGTAATATTAGTAGTTGCACCTATTCTACTAAATTCTATTTTAATAAATTCAATCAATTCTTGTTCTGTAATTTTTCTTTCATACTCATACAAATCTGCATGAATATTTGTTAATTTTTCTACTAAAATGGTCATTTCAGATGGTGTTAATGGTTTTAGACGAATAATAGGTGCTAGAAAATCTCTTTCTTCATCATTAGCAAATCTACTATCTTCTAACCTTGATTTTAATGCTTCATAGCTAAAAATTCCACGTCTTTCGTCTTCTACACATTGTGGAGTACCACCCATAATAATTCCTAAATATTTTGCTTTTCCCTGAAGTGTATCGTTATACATAGTTAGTATTTTTTCATAATTATATTGTCTTGTAACTGATGTTGGAATTTTATAAAGATTTACTAACTCATCAATTAAAAGAAGCATTCCCTTATATCCAGCTCCTACCATAAATACCGCTAATATTTTGATATAGTCATACCAATTATCATCAGTAATAATAATATTCACATCTAAATCTTGCTTACATTCTGTTTTTGTTTGATACTCTCCACGTAACCATTTTAAAGCATTATTTTTCTTTTCATCATCCCCGTTTTTATATCCAATCCAGTATTTACTAATTACTTTCGCAAAATCAAATCCATGAACCATTCCTTCAATTTTATTGACTACTTCATATATTTTGATTTCTACCTGTTTTTGGAACATTTCATCTGATGGAGAAATATTTAAAGTTGTCATAACTTCACTTTGAATGGAAGAAATCCATTTTTCTAAAATTAATGGTAAAGCTCCTCCATCTGGTTTAGTCTTGGTTGACATATTGGAAATTAATTCTCTATAAGTAGCTAATCCTTGTCCCTTAGTTCCTGTTAATCTTCTTTCTGGTGAAAGATCTCCATCTAATACAACAAAACCTTGATCCATCACATGATTTCTAATTGTTTGAAGTAAGAAACTTTTTCCACTTCCATATTTTCCTACAATAAAGCGAAATGTTGCACCGCCATCTTCTATAATTTTAACATCATTTAATAACGCATTAATTTCTTTTTCTCTTCCTACTGCGATATATCCAAGTCCAGTTCTTGGAACTACTCCTCCTTTTAGAGAATTTAAAAGTATTGTTGCTATTCTTCTTGGTATCTTTTGTCCCATATTAAACCTCCATTTTTTCTATTTCTGTTTTTATTTCATCTATATAATCTTCATAAATATCTATCCTATCAATTACATCTTCTATTAAGTTATCTCCCATATAATCTAGTGCCTTTAAATTAATATTTTCAATTAAAACTTCAAGCAGTAATGTATTTTTCTTTGCCAGCTGTTCTAATTCATTTCTTGTAGTGTTATGAATGATTTTATTTAGAATGTCGAATTCTAAGTTTGTAAGACTTTTTAAAAATCCTAAAGTTCCCATTTCAATGATTGTTTCCTGTTCTGGAATTTCTTCTATTTTTATTTTATTTTCGAATGCCTCTTCTATAGATTGTTCCTCTATATCTAAATCTTCTTGTTTTTCTTCTTCTGTTATTAATTTTTCTTGAATACGAAGAGTAGATTCACGAATAGAATCAAAAGTTGATGCATCGATTAAAATTTCACTTTTCCTACGATCTATCATTTCTTTTTTTAACTCTTTTTGTTTTTCAATTAAGAAATTGTCCACTGCTTGATTAATGACTTCTAGAAATCTTTCTTCTTTTATCTTCTTGCAAAGAACATTTCTTTTTATCGGTAATTTTTCTAAATCTTCTAGATTTACCCCAATCTTTCTCTTATATCTTGTTTTTTCGCGTAGTCTTGCTTCAATCTGTTTTAGGATAATTCCAAGAAATATTCTTGTATTTGGATTTGTCATATAAATACGTGCAATACATTCTTTATCTTGGAGATGATATTCTTCTATTTCTGATATTACAGTTAAAAAATTTACTTTTTCTCTAGTTTCATAATATGGAAGATTTTGAAATAATTGATACTTTGAATTTTTTTCTTTTTTTCCTAATACTGTAGTTGCAAAATCTAAATCTTTTTCTTTAAAATAAGTATCTAAAGCATTAAACACATCTGGAATTATCTTTTCTATTAAAAATCCATATTTTGTCTCATAAAATTTACTATTTAGTATTTTATAATTTGAGTTTTTAGCTAAGTATTTTAAAATATCTGTGTAATCTTTTTTATACACTTTTAACATGGATTTATAATAATTATCCGTATCCTCTTTTGATTCTTTTTTTATGTTTTCTTCTCGATATATAGATAATCCATAATGATTTGTAAAATCTTCTTTTATTTTTACTTTTTGTAATTTTTCTATGGAAAGACCATAATTAATTACAAAGTCTTTTGGTAATTTTTCAAATATCCTTTGAAAGAATATTTCGGGTATATCATCATAATAAAAGTTTACTAATTCTGCAATTTTATTGAATGCCTCTTCTGTACTTGATACTCCAACCAAATTAATTAATTCACTCAAATATATTAAAATATATCCTGTTGGAACTTTTGGATATTCCCCTTTTCTAATTTTAGTTCTCCAAGTAAAATAGGTACGAAGTTCTGGAATTTCTAAAGATTCATAATTCCAAAAGTAAGAATATTCTGGAGTAACTACCCTATCATAATTATCAACTACATCTTCCATTAACTTTGCTTGTTGTAGGAATATATAACTTCTAATTTTAAAATAGTCTACGTTTCTAAATGATGGATCATAATAACTACTAGATGCAATTCTACGCATTTTTAAAATTTTGTTTAGTATTTCTTCTTTTTCTTGAAATTTTGAGTCTGATGCATAACTTATTTTTTCTGCTGCATAACTCGGTAATGATATATTTATCTTTTCTAAAGTTTCTTCTTTTGAAAGCATAGACTCCTTCCCCCCCTATCTAATATAATAATAAAAATAATTATAGTTAGATGAAGATTATTATTGGTTAGAATGTCAATCTTATTTATTAATTAATTTTTATTATTCTAAATTTTTCGCTCTTTTAATTCGTATTTAATATAACATATTTCCTTTTACTTTCCTAGCGAACAGAGGAATTTTTATCACAGAAAAAAGAAGAAAATCAATTAATAATTTTCTTCTTTTTGATTAATTTTTTTGCTTTTTCCACTTCTTCATATGGTATCGGTTCAAATTCATAATAGTTTCCATATCTATCCCACATCCTGTATTTATTTTCTCCTACATTATAGTTAATATGGCTTAATTGTGGATTTTCACTCACTGATATTACTCTTAATAAATCTTCTCCGCCTATTTTACATTTTCTTCCTTCAATGAAGAACTTTAACTCTTCTGGATACATCGTCTTTTTTTCCCTCTGTTGTTTGTTCCTCTAAAGTTGCCTTTTCTTTTAATTTTAAAAGTTCTTGCGGATTAGAAATTGTTCCAAATGGATTGTCCATATTTAATTCGTTGAAATGTTGAATAATCATATATCGACCATTCTTAATTTCTCTCATACTATCTTCTATCATTTCAACTACTTCACTTAATTTCTCGGTTATTCCAAGCATTTTATCATGATACATAATGTAAACTCTATAATAACTACTTCCTTCCAACGAACACTCCCCCTATCTCGTTGATTCTTATTATATTTTCTTTACACTATAATCATAACATAGAAACCATTTTCTATGGAAGACCCTAATTAATTTTATTTAGTCATATAATGGAAATATTTTGGATAATTGTTTTAACTTCTCATCAAATATTTGTGACTCTGTTCTATTATCATCTGTTACCCCTAATAATTCTTCTAAATTGTTTTGCACTAGATATGTCGCTATTTTATGAAAATCATAATCATATTGTTTGGAAAGTCTTCTCATTAATTCCAAATATTTTAAATATTCTTCTTTTGGATTTTTATATTCATACTTTACAAAATTGTTTACTTCTATAATATACTCTGGACTCATTTCTTCTTCTTTTAATGCATATTCTGGGATTGGAATATTATAACAATCAAAAGGCCTTTCTTCTATATTATAAAATCCATATCCAATTCTTTTTCTTAAAATTTCGTTTGGAATATTTGCAGTCATATATAGGACATATTTATCTAATTTATTCATGGATACACGATATCTTTTAAAATAATATTCTGCGGATTCATAATATCGAAAGAAATGAATATAGGAAGTGTTTTTCTCATATTGGTGAGTATTTTCTCCCTGTACTACTGCATGTTTTTCATTAATACCTTTATACATATTTGTAATTTCTCTTGTGGATATAATTCGATATACTCTCATAATTTCTCCCCCTTGTATTTGACTTATTCTAGCATTTCAATATTTTAGTTCAAGAAAAAAATACCATATTAAGGTATTTTTCATTAATATTTTACTAATTTGTTTTCTAATTCACTTTCCCACCTGTTACACTAATTATCTGATTCATACTTATTTTAATTCTAGGATTTCTAAATCGTTTGGAACTAAAACATTTCCATTAAAATATTTTTTTCCTTCTTCTATATATAATTCTTTTCTTTTTTCTTTATGACTTTCCTCTGTATGATATAAAATAATATTTTTTACATTTAATTCATTCATCACTTCGCAGGCACTTTTTGCGGTTGAATGATTTTTTTCATATGGATGAAAAATATCTTGTTCACTATCTAGACAAAAAGCTTCGTGCATTACATAATCGCTATTTTTTACTCTATCAAATAATTCTTTATTTAGTGGTTCGTCCCCTAAAAATACTAATTTTTTATTATTTAAGGTACATTCAAAACCATATTGTTTTGGTCCTTTTGCCCTAATATCAAAGAAAGTATATTCTATATTATGAATTATTTTTTTATTTCCATCTGTTAATATTTGAATATTAAAGTTACTGAATACCTTTTTAATTAGTCCTTCTGATAAAACTTGTTCTGCTACCTTTATTATCGCATCATATGTTAAATCATTACAATATAAATTCACTTTATGATTAGAGTCTAGTTTTAGAGTTGCCATTCTCTTAAACATCCATATTAATCCTAATAAATGATCTGTATGAGAATGAGAAACAAAAATATCTTTAATAGAAGAAAGTTCAATATTCATTTGATTTAATCTTTTTACGATTTCTATACTTCCTCCTGTATCTATTAAAAAATTTCCACCTTCATTTTGGATTACAAAACAAGTATTATATAAATCAAGTGTCGCTCCATGTCCTACTCCAAGCATAATAATTTTCTCCATATCATCACCTTCTTCAAATATTTTAACATAAATATACCATTATTTATATACATTTTATCTTTTATAACATATAATAATATTTACTTTTTAGGTGGTGAAATTATGGGTTTAACAGACTTTCAAATTGATTTGACAGATATTAAGATTAACGATTATATAGATTTATTTATTGAATTGTTTGTTTGCTTTTATGGAGAAGAATATCGTGATATTGTATCTTTTCGATTAAAAGATTTTAATTTTCTTAACTATATTCATCCTACCTCATTAGATGGTTATTACAAAAATTTGAAAAGAAAATTGCAAAATTACTTTGCTTTAGAATATTTATCAAAATTAGAAATTTCTTTTAATAAAGATTGGAATAATAGTTCTAGAATGGATGAAAAAACTCAAGAAATCTGTTCCTATTATTTTGGAGAATCCTACTTTGAGGACGAAGAAAATAGTATTTTATCAAACGAAGGAGCAACAGAAAAGGAAGTATCTTTGTATTATGAAGTTCTTGAGCAATATGAAAAGACCTTAAGCCGTTACTCATACTTAAAAGATTTTGCAAAACAACAATTGGATTCTTATCATAGTTTTTGTTCAAAGAAAAGAGATTTAATATTACATAGAATACTTGGATTTCTTCCATATGATATTATTACTTTTCATAGAGAAATTCATTTAGTAAATCGATTATTACCAGAAACTGGAAATTATTTTTATCCTATTGAATTTTTTGATACCGATACTGACGTTGATTCTCTTTCTTTAGAAAATTTGTACTCTAGATTAAAATATTTTGAAGCTTTTGGTGTTCAGATTCCTAGTGGTAATGCAAGAGATGCTTATAAAAAATTATTAGAAGATGAATCTATTCAAAGAATTGTTCCAGATGTTTCTTTAGTAAAAAGATTTGTAAAGATTAAAGAAGAGGTCCTTAAAGAATTAGAAGGTGAATTTGTAACTGAGAATATAATTAATATAAATCGTATTTCTAATATCAGAGATTTAAAATATTGTAGTGTGAATAACCTACTGGATGCAATGAGAAAGAAGAAATTATGTTCTCAATCTGTATTAACTTATTTCAAGGAAAATATGTATGGTTATACAAATATCATTCTTTTTTATCTTGATTCTAGTATTTGTGGAAAATTAGATTATGCTTTATTTCATGAATTGGTTCACACAAATGGTGCAGCTTTAGATGTTTTATATGGGATGGTTTTAGGTTTTCAAGTTTATAATGAAATGAAAAATCCATACGATGATAAATTATTTATTCATGAGAATTTTAATGAAACTATTACTGATTTACATGGAATCGCAATTCGTGATATCCTACATGAATTTACTTATTTATTAGAGGATGAAAGAATTGTAAATGAAGATGTTTATAGTTATAATTCTGACTTATTAGTCAAAAATTTAATCTTACCTCTCCATTATAAATTTAATCGTGTTATTAAAAAATATTTGATGGATCATGACAAAGATTCCTTACTCGAAAATATTCCTGCAAATTTATTAGAAGAAATTAGTGAAATTGTAAATGTCATAGCCGATTTAATTAAAAGAAATAATTTAAAACAATTACTTAGGGAAAAGGATGATCAATCTCCTTTTGTTCAGGAATACTATTTCCAATTAGATATGCTTCAAAGTATATATGATGAAATGGAAGTTAATTATTATGGCCCTATGCCTCTTCCTTTTCCTGAAGAAAATAATAAGAAAGTAAAAAAAATCTTAAGAGAAAAATATCATATCTCTTAGGATTTTTATTTTTTATGATCTAGGCTGAATTGCATTCATATTTTTTTTGTAATCATCATAAAGCTCTTTAAATCGATTGAAGTGTACAATTTCTCTTTGTCTTAACCAAAGAAGTGGTCCGATAATATCTGGATTATCTGTTAAATCGATTAAACTTTCATACACTGCTCTTGCTTTTTCTTCTGCTGCCATATCTTCACTTAAATCTGCTAGTGGATCACCCGTAGTAGCAAAATAAGTTACTGTGAAAGGTACTCCATTTGCATCTAGTGGATAAATCGCATTTCTATGTTCTGCATAATGACTAGCAAGTCCTGCTGCTTTCATTTCTTCTGGTGTTGCATCTTTCATCAATTGGTATAACATTGTTGATAAAATTTCCACATGGGCAAGTTCCTCTGTTCCAATATCTGTAAGTAGGGCTTTTCCTCTATTATCTGGCATTGTATATCTTTGATTTAAATATCTTAATGCAGCAGCTAATTCACCAGCAAAACCACCATATTGTGTAATTAATTGTTTAGCAAAAGCTAAATCTTTTTTTCTAATAGATACTGGATATTGTAATCTTTTTTCATATTTCCACATCTTAATCCACCTCCCATGGCCATGAATATGCTTCCCAGCTAAATTGGTTTCTATCTGATGGGAATGTAATAGATAAAGGGCCATATCTTCTTTCATATTCATTTACGGCATCGTTAACCATTGCTTGATATTTGTTAAATAATGCTATCATATTGGAGTCACTTGGATGTACATCCAAATATAAGTTTAATTCATGAGCTGCAAATGATAATTGATCTACATTTAGTAGAAGTTCTGCCTGTTCATTATTTGGAACAATTCTAGCAGGACGATAATTTTTATAACCTACATAAAGGTTATTAAATAAGTTTCCTTGTAAAAATCCTTGATATGGTTCTGCTAAATTGTTATTGGATGGTACACTTGGAGTCGGTAAAATTTGATTCTGATTTAGCATAGGCATGTTTGGATTTCTATAAGAGTCATATCTAAAGTTATTATTCATGTTCTCTTCTCCTTTACTATCAAAATATGAGTTATCATATATTGAGTATGGGCGAATGCCTATATTTTTAAAATTTTTTAAAAAATTCTACCGAATTAGTAAAAAATGGAAATAATACTAATAGGAGGCATGTAATAAAAATATTTTTTTGATAAATATATAAAATAAACTTGCAAAAATACAAATTTATTGATAAAATAAGAGTGTATTTTTGAGATGGCGGAATTGGTGAAGTGGTTAACACGCCGGATTGTGGCTCCGGTATGCATGGGTTCGATCCCCATATTTCGCCCCACTTATAAAACAAATCCTAGCTTTTGCTAGGATTTTTTAATTATATTTGACTATAGAGTCAATCATAATCAAAAAATGTTAAGAATTCTCTCTTAACATTTTTCTATTCAACTGACTCTTCACGAATTAAGTCTTTAAATTTTCTATCAAAATTTAATAATTCTTTTTTAATCACATCAGGATAAATATTTTTAGAATTTTCTATTGCTTTACGAACGTCATTAATATTTACTTCTTTTCTATTTGCAAAAACAGCTTGTGAAAATGCTTGAGAAAGTAATGTTAAACAAATATCTGGATACCTAGAACCAATTCCATAAATTCGTTTATATTCTGTAGTGATATCTACGATAAATGCCATAATTTCTGTTTGCATAAATTCTGTATATTTTAATTTAGCACCTGTTGATTTTTCAATTTTAGGTAATGTTCCCATCAAAATTTTAATTGTATGCTCTCTACTTGGCTCTTCTACTTCTACTTTTTGGAAACGACGTACAAATGCTTTATCACGTAAAATATATCTTTCATATTCTTCTGTTGTTGTAGCACCGATAACTTTAATTGTACCACGTCCAAGACTTTCCTTAAACATATTCGCAAAGTCCATCGCAGAATCGTTTGTTGCTCCTATTAGCATATGAATTTCATCAATAAATAGAATAATCTTATCTAAATCTTTTAGTTCATCTACTAAAGTTTGTAATCTAGTTTCTCCAGTTGGTAATGTACCAAGTAGGGATGGTGTTTTAACACTAACAATACAATATCCTTTTAAAGCATCTGGAACATTATTTCTTTGTAATTGATAAGCAAGTCCTTCTACAATAGATGTTTTACCAATACCTGGTTTACCAATTAGTATTCCTGACTTCTCAGGTGTTAATAAAATTAAAATTAATTGTTTTATTTCTTCTGCACGACCAATTGCTGGATTGGTAATATAATCTCTAGCACAGAAATCTTCTCCATAACGCGCTAAGATACTTATTTTGTTTTCATTTTTTGCCTTTTCGGCTAATTCATCTAATATTGTAGATTTAATAATTTCTACATTTTCAAAATTCTGATCATAATCAAAGTTATCTTTTTTCTCATCATATACATTCGTAGGTTGGTCTTCCACTACTACTTTTTTATCTTGCTTTTCTTTAAAACCAAATCTTACTCCTGGATTTTCATATGGATTTAATTTTACTTCAAGATTTTCTAATCCTGGAACTCCTACAATACTTTCAATTAATTCTTCTAATGATTTTGGTTCTTTAGCTGGAGGAGGCTCAATTACCGTTTCCTTGTCTACCTCTATCTTTGGCTCTTCTATTTTCTTTTTTGGTCTAGTTTTTGGTTTTTCTACAACATCACGAATATAACTTTTTCCACCGGCTTTGTAAACCATTTGCTTTTTTGACTTTTTGGCGGTTAAATCATACGCTTGTAATTCTGGATTTAATGCCCTGATTCTAGCTTCTTCCTCTGCTCTTTGTTTCATTAGTTCTGCTTCTAGTTCATGATTAATACCAGTTTCTATATTAAAGTTTTGCGTTCCAATAGAACCAGACATGAAATCTGGAATTATTGTCTTTGGCAACTCTCTAGGTTTATCATTTACTGGAACACTACTATCATCATTCATAATGAATTTGTTTTCTTCTTTCGGAAGTTCTCCATTATAATAATTCCCATATTGTAATTTTCTTTCTGGGACTTCTATATCTTCTATTGGAGTCTCAATTTTTCTTTCTAATAAGAAATCTTTCCTTTCCTCTTCTTTAGCATCTGTTCCAAATCGAGGAGCAAACATATCTCTTTCTTTATTTTTATTATCTGATGTTTCCTGATTTTTTAATTTAGCAATAAAATCAATATCATTTGTGATATTTTCTTCTTTTGTTCCAAAATAATTATTTTCTGTAGCTGAAATATCACTTTTAGCCCTTTCGATATCAGAAAGTGGACCTGAAGGTGCTCCAAAAAAGAAATTATTGCTTTCACTTTCATTTGGTTTATAATAATCATTATTTATAGATGGTGAATTCCAAGTATTTTGAACTTCTTTTGCTTCTTCCTTTATTGGTTCATTAGTAAATGAGAATCCTCCTGTTTGTGTTTTTGGTAATGCACTTTCTGCTGAATCTATATCTTGTTTGGGTAAATCAAATGAACTACCTTGTTCCTGACTAGGCTCTGAAAGAAATGAAAACCGTCCTGTTAGTTCTGAAGATTCATTCCCTATAGAACTCATATTCTGATTCAATTGGTTATTCTGTTCTTGATTTGGTGCAAACGAAAATTGATTTTCTTGTTGGAATGAAACTTTATTTTCTACTGTATTTAAATTAAAAGGATTTTCTTCTGGCTTTACTTCTCCTAACTGGCTTGCATTTTCAGAATATAAATTGTTATCTATATCAGAAACAATATCTGTTCCCACATGAACTACTTCTAATTCCTTTTGTTTTTTTCTTTTTCCTGTAAGATTACCTAAAAAACTTTCTCTTGGTTTTGGTTCTTCTTTTTCTACAATTTTTTCTTGTGATTCTTCCTGAATCTCTTTAGGCACCTGCTCATTTATTTCAGTATTTGTGCGATGTGCAAAAAAGTTAAAAACGTTCTCAGAGGCACCTTCTGATTCAGTTTGATAATTATTTCCAATTACTTGATCTAAGCTACTTGCTTGCTGAATTCCTATATTGTTATTTCTAGTAGTAGAACTTGACAATAAATCATTATTAAAAAAGTTATTGGTACTACTACTTAAATTTGATGTAGTATTCTCATTTTTCTTAGGAGGTTGAAATGGATCAAAGTTATTTTTTTCTGGAACCTCTGGTATTTCATCATAATAATCATCAGAAAAAAAGAAACGATTTTTATCTTCTATACCAGATTTTTTAGCTAGCTCTTCACCGTTCATTGATATTCCTCCTATCTATTCTTCATTTATAGTATACCATGTTTTATTTAGTGACAACATATCTTTTTTTCAATTTCACCTTTTTTCAGATTGTTAATTACTTGTTTTTTTATTTTCCTTTTGTAATATTAATTTTTTAATCGCATCTAGAATTAATTTTCTAGATTCCTTATCCATATCTTTATTTTCCTTAATTAAAATATAGACTTTTTGTAACTTAGAAACACGTAATTGACTAAGTTCTGTAATTCCGCCTTTTTCTAGAACAGAAAATATGATATCTACTATTTTTTTTCTATCTTCATCCTGGTAACTATTAATCCAATCAAATACCCTTTTTTCTAACTTTTTACTTTGTTTAGAAAATTCTCCTCTTTTAAACTTTAAATCATCTACAATCCATCTTGTTCCATCATGCTGAAAGAAAACATTAGAACTGCTTTTGATTACCTCATAGTTCTCTGAGCTTCTAAATAATCTTCCTATTAAACTTTTTTCTGGAATATACATCTTTAGTTTTCTTTCCATCACTTTAAATTTTTTAGATTCAAATTCCCTTTTTCTAAATCCTGGGCCATCAAAATTATATACTTCTATTATCTTATGCTGAATTAAAAAATTATTAAGCATATAACTGGTCATCGCAAGATTTCCACCTTTTGAATGCCCACCTACTCTATATTTAGGCCCAAAAATAGAAATTGTATTTTTTAAGTAATTTAAAGCTTTTTCTTGTGCTGGAACTGGAAAGACATAGGACATTTGAAAATCTTCTTTCCATCCAATAACAGAATCGTCTGTTCCTGAAAATGCAATGTAGTTTGTATGATCTTCTAACTTTGCAGTTATCGCACAAAACTGAGTTATGTCTGTTACCTCGTTAATATAGTTATAGAATAAAATGTTTTTATATCTTTTTTTCTGAGCCATTAAACGAAGAATGGAGATTACGTGTGGAATAAACGATGGTCTCATTTTTTTTATCGTTTGTTCATCATTTTTTTTAAAAAACAAAGAGGAAATTTTTGATAGAGACATCATCTCATTTTTATCCTTTGGCATAATTTTATCTAAATTTAGATACACAAGTGATGTTAGTAGAAGACTATCTATTTCTGTAAATGGTAATTCACTCATTGTATCATTTCCATGACGTTCTATATATTGTTCTATTGTCATAATATCACCACATTTCTTGCCTTATTATAACACCTTTTTCTAGTATTTTATACATATTTCTCCATAGAAAAAGAAGAAAATCTTTTCTATTTTAATTTTCTTCTTATCAATTTATATTTCAAACAAAGTCATTTGACTCGATTCTGGTAAATCTTTTAGAATTCCCATAATCTTCATTTTATCAATTAATGTTTGGGATATTTTTGCACGTTTTTGTAAATCCTCAATACTTAAAAATTCTTTTTGTTCACGTTCTGTAACAATATTTTGCGCTACTGTATCTCCAAGTCCATCAATCGAGTTAAATGGTGGATAAATCTCTGTATCACTAACTGCTTTCCAAACGGTAGCATCACTCTTATATAAATCTACATTTAAGAACTTCATTCCTCTGGCCGTTGCTTCTAAAGCAATTTTTAAACTTTCAAGTTGTCCGTTTTCCTTATTCGTTGCTTCATATCCTTTATTTTGAATATCTATAATTCTGTTTTTAATTGGGGTATATCCACCTATCATTGCTTCTACATCTACGTCTGTTGCTTTTGATGAATACCAGGAAGCATAGAAATATACTGGCATATGAACCTTATACCAGGCGATTCTAAAAGCACTTATTACATAGGCTGCGGCATGAGCTTTTGGGAACATGTACTTAATCTTTTGACATGAATCAATAAACCAAGTTGGAATATTGGCATCAATCATTGTTTGTTTATGTCCTGCCCAAGTTTCTGGATCCTTGCTGGCTTTTCCTTTACGAACAAATTCCATGATTTTAAATGCCTTAATCGGTTTTACTCCACGATACATTAAATAAACCATAATATCATCACGGCAGCCAATGGTTTCTTTAAATGGTACTTGAATTTTTCCATTTTCATCTGGTGTACACAAATCTTTTGCATTTCCAAGCCAAACATCGGTTCCATGAGAAAGTCCAGATATTTTTACAAGTTCGGCAAAGGATGTTGGTTTGGTATCTTCTACTAATTGAATAGTAAATGGAGTTCCAAATTCTGGAATTCCCAAGGTACCTGTATTACACATAATTTGTTCTTTTGTAACTCCTAGTGCTTCAGTAGAAGTAAATATACTCATTGTTTCTTTATCGTCTAAAGGAACTTTCATAATATCCGTTCCTGATTGTAGTTGAATTAGTCTTAATTGGGTTGGATCAGAATGTCCTAAAATATCTAGTTTTAATACACATTCTTCAATAGAGTGGTAATCAAAGTGTGTCGTTCTCCAAGCAGAAGTTGGATCCTCTGCAGGAAATTGGAATGGTGTAAAGTCAAAACAATCCATATAATCTGGTATAACTACAATTCCTCCTGGATGCTGTCCTGTTGTCCTTTTTACTCCAGTACATCCAATCGCTAGACGTTCTACTTCTGCTGTACGAACATTTTCAATTCCCCTATCCTCAAAATATCCTTTTACATATCCAAATGCTGTCTTATCGGCAACGGTACCGATGGTTCCAGCACGGTAAACATTATCACTACCAAACAATACTTTTGTATAGGCATGCGTACTTGCTTGATTTAAATCTGAAAAGTTTAAATCGATATCTGGTACTTTGTCTGCATTAAATCCTAAGAATGTCGCAAATGGCATATCTTGTCCATCTTTAATTAATGGAATATTGCAATGTGGGCACATTTTATCAGGTAAATCAAATCCTGAAGAATAGGTAGCTCCTAATGGATTTCCTTCTTCATCTTCAAAAATACTTAATTTACAATTACTACAACGATAATGAGCAGAAAGCGGATTTACTTCTGTAATTCCCATCATAGTCGCAACGAAACTAGAACCCACAGAACCACGAGACCCTACTAAATATCCTTCATCATTCGAATGTTTTACTAATCTTTGAGCGATTAGATAAATTGGATCAAATCCGGCACCAATAACTCCTCCTAGAGAGCTTTTTAATTTTTTCTCTAAGGCATCTTCTGTTAATTCTTCTTCACTTGTCTTTTTCAAATAATTTCTAACCTGTTCAAAAACAGAATCTCTTCCACTAACGATTACTTCATGTAGACGTTTAAATGATTCTTTTTCTAATTCTTTTCCTTCTAACGAAGATAAGTCATATTTAATTGATGTTAAAACGACATCCCCATAAAGCTCGGTTCCTAATCTTTCTTCAATTGAATATGGGAGAGGATCTCCATACCAATCATTTGCCTTTGTATATACTAAATCTGTTACTACCCTTGGACAATCTAAATAGCTTTGTTCATCATCACTTTTTACACGTGGTGAAAATGGAGTCCCTCCAGTATCTGGTATTACTTCAATTTCTTCTACCATATCTAATACTTTATTTGTATTGGTAACAACAATCTCATAAGCTAAATCATCTTCTAAAAATGAAAAATCTTGAAGCATTTCTTCTGTTGTTCTAAAATGTTGAGATGGAATTTCCGTAATATCTTTTTTCGCTAGTGGATGTCTTCCGCCACCAGGAACCTTTTGATTTACAATGATTTCTCTATAAACTTTATCATCTCTTTCAAAATGATGTACATCTCCTGTTGCAACAATGATTTTTCCTGAATCTCTAACAGCATGAATCACTTTTTTGATATGTATTTTAAGCTCCTCTTCATCCTTAAAATCACCAAGCTGAATTAAATGATCATATACTTCTGGTGGTTGAACTTCTACATAGTCATAAAAGTTAATAATATTTGTTAATTCTTCTCCATCTTTACTTCTTGCTTCATTAAATACCTCAGATTCATAACAACCACTACCAATTAGCAACCCTTCTCTAAGTTCATTTAGTTTACTTCTTAAGATTCTTGGTGTTTTATACAAGTAAACTGTATTAGCTAAAGATATGATTGTAAATAAATTTTTCAGTCCTGTTTTATTTAAAGCAATCGCATTAAAATGAAATGTTCTACCAAATTTATGAATTTCGTCTTTAGAAATTAATCTATCTAAATCACTAATTTTTTCATATTTTTGCATTTCCAATTTCTTTAACATTTTACTAAAGACATATGCTGTACCCTCTGCATCATAATCTGCTCTATGGTGGGCATCTTCTTCCCATGGAACATCATATCTTTTTACTAATGCAGATAGAGAGTGTCTTGCATATCCTTGATCTAATGTTCTAGATAGTTCCAAGGTGTCGATTACTGTATTTTTAAACTCTCCTAAGTTGTATTTTTTCATAGCCATTTCAACAAAGGATATATCGAATTTTGCATTATGGGCAACCATCGGTAAATCTCCTGCCCATTCTAAGAACATCTTAGTAACTTCTTCTTCTGACTTTCTACCTCTAACCATATCATCCGTAATACATGTTAATTCTGTAATTTTATCTGGAATATGTCTTTTTGGATCGATTAATTCATCGAAACGGGAAATAATTTCTCCATCCTTAATTTTAACCGCTCCAATTTCAATCATTTGATCGGCTCCACCAGCATTAAATCCTGTCGTTTCTGTATCGAATACAACATAGGTATTATGAAGTAAATCATCATCAGTTGGACGTACTACAATATTTACTGTATCATCAACTAGTGTAAGTTCTGTTCCATAAAGTCCTTTAAATATTGGAGGATTTTTTTGTTCTTCTTTTGCTTGTTCTAATTCTGCTAATAATGATTTTTTCTTTTCTTCCTCTTCTGCTTTTTCTATTTCTTGTTCTAAATTTTCTATTTTTTCTTTGATTTTTTTTCGGATAGATTTATTATGTCCTTTAATGATACCAAAGGAAATAGGAAAAGCCTGACATCCATTATGGTCGGTAATTGCGACCCCCTTATATCCCATTTTGATGGTTCTTTCTACAAGTTCGCAAGTATGTTTCCCAAGGTCTAGTTTTGTAATTCCATCCATTTGACTCATCATGGTATGCGCATGAAGTTCTACTCTTTTTACCTCAGCTTTATCTTCGATTATATTTCCTACCTTTTCGACTTTCATAATATCTCTTGCATTTAATACAAGTTCTTTTGAAAATGTATCATTTTTTGTATAACCACGAATAATAAACCAGTTTCCTGCTTTTAGTGCCTTACTTAAACGACCATAGTCTTCGTCTCCTCGTGCGAATACTTTACAATAGATACTATCACTATAATCTGTCATTTTTAGAGTTATAATCTTAAAATCTGTTTTACTAGATTCGAAGTAATCTACTCCAAAGACATATCCTTCTACTGTAACATTATCTGCTTCCCCTATAATAGATTTCATTTGAATTGGAGTATCTTTAATACTTCTACCAAGAATTACATCTGGATTATCTTCTTTTGGCTGTCTACGGTATTGGGTTTTTCCATCTTCTTTTTTAGGATATGTATTATAAGTTTTACTAGGTTTCACTTCCTCTTTCACTTCTAATGGTTTAATGTTACTAGATGATGCTTTTATTTCATTATTTATTTCTTCCCTAAATTGATGTTCTTTTTCTAAATTAAGGTAAGTCCCTACTTCTATTTCGAATCCGAAAAGTCCAAGAAGATAGTTTAATTTTGGTAAAATTTCCTTTACTTGTTTTTCTTCTTCTTGGTTTGTCGATTCTATTACATATTTTCCATCCATTTCTAAAAGACAATCTTTAAAGATTGGTGCATACACTAGTATTTTTTTCACTTGTTCTAATGCATATTCATAATACTCTTGTAGATGTGAAAAGTTTTTATGTTTTGGAGTAATTTCAAATCTTACTTTCTTGATATTAGAAAATGCAGTAGTAGCCTTTTTTTCTAATAATTGATATTCTTCTAATTCTAAAACATCATTACTTTCTAAAACAAAGGTCCAACTACTATTTTTTTCATTTACCTTTACTTTTACTAAAGATAAATCTTGAAACCTTTCCCTCTCTTCTTCTGTTAAACCGATTTGATCAAATAAGATTTGTATTTTTTCTTTTTCCATGTACTACTCCCCCTGCATGAATGAAAAAGATTTCAAATTTGAAATCTATTAGTTATATTATTTCTAAGCTATTAATTCTAATAATATATTTCTGATTTTTAATACAGAATTTTATAAACTCATATAAGTTTATTTTTTTTAGTTGCGTTTCTACCACATAGTTTTCAATATCAAAAGCTACTTTATCACGCATCATATAATGGGTCATATCTTCCCTTTCACACCCAAGATACATTAACCAATATGGATAAATTTGTCTTTTTAAGAATGTTAAAGTTGGGTCCCCATCTAGGTAGTTTGATTTTTTACTTAGTCTTGTATATAACTCATTATGAATAGCTAATTCTAAAATAGCTTGTATAATTTCTTTATATTTTTTATACTCTTTTTCAAAGTCACTCATTTCTGTTTTTATAATTGTATAAACAATATTAGTTAAGGTCATTAATTCATCTTCTAAATCATTTTTAAATCCCCAACCAATTGTTGATTTACATTCATTTGATAAAAGATAAGTATCCATCTTAGGATGAAGAACAACAATATCATATTTTGCTTTTAATGGAAATCTTATAATATCATTAATATTTTTGACAACTTCTTTTTTATTTTGATCCCATACTTTCATAAGCGCTAATCTATGTTTTTCTGTTTCTTCCTTTAACTGTTCGAAAATTTCTGTCTCTAATACTAAATTATATAAAATATCATCATTAGGCAGATAGTTTTTTATATCCATTAGCATTTCATCTTTATCATTAGTGCTTCTATTATATTGTTTTTTATATGTCGTCCAAAGTTTTTGCTTAAATGTATGAATTCTTTGAGAGATAGATGCTCCATATAATAGTGTCCAAGTTAATAAATAATCGTTGACTTGAAATTCTAATTTCATATGTTCCCTCCCTCGATTTACCTATATAATATAAATATACCATACTTATATTTTTTTGAAAATAATCCTTGTTAATTTTCCCCACTAATTTTTATTTAGCGATTCTATGACATCAACTACTACTTGAAAATCATTATATCTTTTTTCTACGATTCCTGTAATTTTTAAAATCATACCATTTTGGATATTTAAATCCATATAACGGTTATATACTCTTGGAAATACAGTAAAGTCTAAAGATTGATATTCATCACTACCTGTAATAAACATCATATCTGTACCGCTCCTTGTCTTGATTGTCTTTATTTTATCTACCATAATAATTGTATTTATTCTTTTATTAAAGAAATCTTTAATTTGATTTAGAGAAATAATATCTTTATATTTCGCTTTATAGTTTGTTACTGGATGATTACTTAAATATAAACCAAATAATTCTTTTTCTTTTTGAATTAAATAATCTTTTGGATATTCCTCTATAACTTCTATTTCTGGTTTTAAAACGAATTCAGGGTCTAAGTCTTTGGTTAAATCTGCATAAGTCATAATACTATCTAGATTATGTTGTAATGTCTGATGATTATATCCAAATAAGTCTAAGCATCCTGCATCAATTAAAGATTCTATTACTTTTCTTGTAATTCCACGACTTGCTGTTCTTGATAGAAAATCGAAAATATCCTGATATGGTTCCTGTCTATTTTTTAGAATTGCTTCTACGCTGACTACTCCAATATTTTTAATTGCAGAAAGTGGGTAACGAATTCCATCTTTTTCTACAATATAAGTTTTATTACTACGATTAATACATGGCTTTAATATTTCTATTCCAAGAGATTTTATTTCGTTGATATATTCTTTTGTTTTTGTTTCACTTCCTATCACAGAAGTTAGTAAATTACTATAAAAATATTTTGGATAATAATATTTTAAGTAAGCCATTTTATATGCAATTAAAGAATAAGCAACAGAATGGGAACGATTAAAACCATAATTGGCAAAATTCAAAATTAAATCAAATATTTTCTTAGAAGTTTCTTCGCTGTGTCCCCGTTTGATGCTACGTTCCATAAATCTTTCTTCTTCACTTTTTAAGACATCCATTTTTTTCTTACTCATTGCGCGCCTTAAAATATCTGCTTCTCCTAAGGTATATCCTGCAAAACTTGATGCAATTTGCATAATTTGTTCCTGATAAATAATAATTCCTTTGGTACTTTTTAAAATTGGTTCTAAGGATTTATCTAAGTAAGTGATTTCTTCCTGATTATTTTTTCTTCGAATATAAGAATCTATGTTAATTGCAGGTCCCGGTCTAAATAATGCAATTGCCGCAAAGATATCTTCAAAAGTAGAGGGTTCTAATCTTCTTAAAAAACTTCTCATACCATCACTTTCAAATTGAAAGATTCCTGTTGTATCTGCTTTTCTAAATATCTCTAGCACATTTTGATCATCTAGTGGAATAGTATTAAAATCAATTTCTTTTCCTTCTCCTTCTTTGATGTCATTTATAATTCTCATGATGGTTGTCAAAGTTCTAAGTCCCAAAAAGTCCATTTTTAATAGGCCTAATTCTTCTAAGTATTCCATCGTAAATCCTGTTAAATAAATTCCATCATTTTTGGTTAATGGAACTACTTCGTCTAAATCTTTTTGACACATGACAATTCCTGCTGCATGAGAAGATGTATGTCTTGGAAATCCCTCGATGATATTTGCAATTTTTAACATCTGCTTTAATTTTTCATCAGATGTAATTAATCTTTTGAATTCTGGATCTTCTTGATAAAAGTCCATAAGTTTTTTCTTTGTAAAAGATGGTATTCTTTTTGACACTTGATCCACTTGATATCCTGGTACATTGAGTACTCTAGAAACATCTCTAATTGCTTGTTTTGCTGCAAGTGTCCCAAAAGTGACAATTCCCGATACTTTCTTACTCCCATACTTATTTGTTACATATTCAATTACTTGATCCCTATAAATATCTGGAAAGTCGGTATCTATATCTGGCATACTGATTCTTTCTGGATTTAAAAATCTTTCAAATAAAAGATCATATTTAATTGGATCTAAGTCTGTAATTCCAATCGAATAACACACCAAAGATCCTGCTCCACTCCCTCTTCCAGGGCCAACTAATATTTTGTTTTTCTTTGCGTATTTTATAAAATCATATACCACTAAAAAATAATTTGAAAATCCCATTTTTTCAATAATCTCAAGTTCATAAGCTAGTCTTGTTTGATATTCTTTTGGAACTTGATTATTTAATCTTTTTAGTAATCCTGTTTGTGTAAGAGATGTTAAATATTCAATAGGGGTTCCTTTATCCTTTGTATCAAAAATTGGTAATAATAATTCTGATTTCGGAAATTCAAAATTACATTTTCTAGAAAATTCTGTTGTTTCAAAGAGACCTTCATTACTAGAATAGTTATAAATATTATCAAGCTCTAATTCTTTATTCTCTGTATCGTATTCTATAAAATCTGCGATTGTTTTTCCATCTCTAATCATAAATAGATATTTTAGATATGGCTCCTCTTCTTTCTTAATATATTGTACTTCTCTTAAGAACACTACATTTTTGGTATCTAATCTTACAATACGTTCTTCTTCTTTATTTTTATATCCCAAATATATTTCTGAAACAATATTTCTAATTGTATTTAATAACTCTTTATATTCAAATGGAATAATACATAATATTTCTTGGCTGTTGTTCTTAATATCGTCTATTGTTACTTGTCTTTCACTTTGAATGGTAGATAGTTTAATTAAACTTTGATATCCCTTATAATTTTTCGCATATAATAAGATTATACTATTTTCTAAAGTTATTTCTAATCCGATCACTGGGTGAATACTATTTTTATTACATTTTTTATAAAATTCCATCATACCAAAAAGATTAGAATCCGTGATAGCAATGGATTTTATATTATGTTGGAGACAAAATTCAATCAAGTCATCAATTTTAATTAAACTTGAAAGCAATGAATAATTCGTCTTTACATAAAGTGGTGTATACATTTTATCTCCTCCTTCTATTTATATATTACCATAAAAATATGTACTTCTCTATAAATTTATGGTATAATAGGCACATTATTTTGGGGGATGAATCATATGAAAATCATGACTGAAGGTGGCTTTGTTTCTTTAAATATGCCTAATCTTATTTACTATACATCATTATCCGATATTAAAACAGTGGATACACCTATACATATATTTAACCTAATTGATAAAAATATCCACACAAAACCCTTTAGATTTCAAGAACTATTAGGGGAAGAAATTGCAACTTTTATGGGCAGAGAGAGTATTCACTACTTTTTAACAAAAAAGGATAATTGTGATTTTCTAGGTTCTTATTCTTTTGATATAGATGGAGAATGTTATCCTAATGATTTTAAATGGAATATTCTTTATAGGAAAGGAAAGAGATATACGAATACCTCTGACTTTATTCCCTTTTTTTTAAATCAATCAAAAAGTAAGGAAGCAAAAAAGAAATTTTTAGTAGATTTATATCAGACCTTCGCAATTGATCTTTATATGAGGCAAAAAGATCGTGCTGATTGTAATTGCATGTTATTAAAGGAAAATAAGGATTTATATTTCTCTCCTATGTATGATTATTCTGATTCTTTTCATGAAGGTGATTCTACTTTATTTTTTACCTATGAAAATCCATTTTATAACCTAGACCATAAAAATTTCCCTAACTTTTTAGAAAACTACCCTGAGTTTTTAGTTTATCTTCGCCAAGTAAAAGAAATCAATCTTATGAAGATGATTAATTCAATTAAAGAAAGATATTATTTTTCTTATTCTGATTTATTTCTTGATTATTGGAAAAGACAAGAAGAAACTAGCCAAAAGATGTTAGACAAAGTAATAAAATAGTATAAAAATGCCCTTATTTTTAGGATTTTCTTTTAATTCATTTGACATTACATAGAAACTATGATAAAGTTAAAAGCGCAAGTTAATTATGGATTAAAAAAGGAGGAATTACAAATGCCAGTTAAAGTATCTAATAAAAAACCTTTATTTGGAAATAAACGTTCTCATGCTTTAAATACTACTAAGAAAAAACAAGGAGTTAATCTTCAAGTTGTTACTTTAGAAGATGGTACTAAAGTAAGACTTAGTGCTAGAGAAATCAGAACTTCTAGAAAAAATCAAAAAGTAGCTGAGGAAGTACAAACAGAAGTAGAAGTACAAACAGAAGTAAGTGAATAATAATCACTTATTTTTTTATAAACAGATTATTAAAAAGGAGAGATTCATGATGAATTCTCTCCTTTTACTTTATACTTTTCCTTATCATATCTACTTGTTTTTGATAATCATTACTATTTGTTATATAACTACCTACCACAATCATATTTACATTTTTTATTAATTTTACTGTCTCGTTGTTAATTCCTCCATCTACACAAACTGAAATATTTAATTTCATTTTCTTAATCATATTTTGAAGTGTAGATATTTTCTTAGGAGTTTCTTCAATAAACTTTTGTCCACCATATCCAGGAATGATTGACATTACAAGAACTGAATCTATTTTATCTAAAAATGGTTTTAATCTTGATATCTCTGTATCATGGTTTATCGCAATACCACATTTTATTCCATAACTATGAATTAAATCAATATTTGCTTCTATCCCATTTTCTATTTCTATTGGAAATGTAATTGTTTCTGTATTTAAGGATGCAAAAGTTTTAATATATTTTTTTGGCTTTTTAACCATTAAATGTACATCTAGTGGTTTACTGGTATATTTATATATCTTTTTTAGCTTTCTAAGTGGTATTTTTCTTCCTTTGTTTAATGTTCCATCTACTAAATCTATATGGATGTATTCAACATCTGTTAAAGATAATTTTTCTATCGCAGGTTTTATTTTAGGGCATGAAAGAAAAGAAGCCGCTATTTTCATTGAAATTCCTCCTTAACGTTTTGGATTTATAAATTTAATATAATTTTCATATCTAGACTTTAAGATATTCCCATTTTCCACATTTTTTTTAACTTCACATTCTTTTTCATTTTGATGCATGCAATCACGAAATGGGCAAGGATATTCGAAGAACTCAATAAATGTATTTCTAATATCTTCTTTTGTTAAATCACTAAAATCAATGGAAGAAAAACCTGGAGTATCTAATACTTTTCCACCATACATTTCTAAGAGTTCTACATGTCTTGTTGTGTGCTTTCCTCTGCCAAGAGCTTCGGAAATTTCACCAGTTTCTAAATGTAAATTTTCATCCAATTTATTCATCAAACTTGATTTTCCTGCACCTGTTTGTCCAGTAAATACTGTCGTCTTCCCGTTTAATAAATTTTTAATTTTTTCTATTTCTATATTTTTTACAACGGTATATCCTATTTTTTCATAATAATTACAGATATTTTCCATTTTTTTTGTTTCTTCTTCATTTAATAAATCCCATTTTGTAAAACACAAAATTGGTTCAATACTGTGATACTCTAGTGTTGTAATCAATTTATCTAATAAATTTGATGAAAAATCAGGATGTTTTACACTACTTACGATTAGCCCCTGATCAACATTACTGACCAGTGGTCTAACTAGTGAATTTTTTCTTGGTAGGATTTCTAGAATATAACAATTTTTTTCATCAAATTTGACATAGTCCCCAACAAGGGGAGTAATCTTGTCATTTCTAAATTTTCCTCTAGAATGACATTCAAAACTCCCCTTTTCACTAGAAACTGTATATAAATTACTTAATATTTTTACAATTTGTCCTTGCATAAGACCCCCATGTATATTTTTTACTCATTTGTACTTGAACTATTATCCGATGGTTCTGGTGTTTGACTTGGACTTGGTGTTGGTGTCGTCGTTGGTTCTTGTGCGATTGTTACTTTCAATGTACTATTTTCTACAATTGGTGTTTTTGGTGTTCTAGATTGGGAAAGTAATGTACCTTCTGGATATTGTGTTGTTGGTGAATAATCCACTGTTAATTTAATATTATACTTATCACAGAATGCTTTTACATCATCTAATGTCCATCCATCATCTACCATATTTGGATATCCTTCATCTGCAGTTGGAATATATAATGTAATGGAATCGCCTTTTACCAAAGTAGTACCTGGTTCTACACTTTGATCAATAATTTGTTGTTCTTTGTACTCTTCATTATCACTGTCTTTTTCTTTAATTTCTACAACTAGTTTGTAAACTTTCTCTAGTTCTGTCTTTACTTCAATATAATTTTTTCCAGTATAATCTTCTACTACGTATGAAATTTGACCAGTAGATTCATAAATTGTAATTGTACTTCCTTTTTTTACTTTTCTTCCAGCTACTGGAGAAGTCTTTATTACAGAGCCTTTTTCAATTGTACTACTTTCTTCTTTCTCTGTTTCTAAAGCTACTTCAAAACCTTTTTCTTTTAATTTAGTTTCGGCCTCTACTACAGTTAAAGTCGAAACATCTGGAATTTCTATATCTGGAGTCTTTGTAAAATAAGGGATGATTAAGAAAATACTAACAATCGCAATTACTGCTACTGAAAAGATTCCTGTTAGTACCCAAATGATGATATTTGTTCTTTTTACCATTTGGTCTTCTTCTATAATTTCTTCGCTTTCTTCTGTATCTTCTAACTCTTCTTTTGGTTCCTCTTCTTCTTTTGGCTTTTCTTTTATTTTTTCTTCTGTTTTCTTTTTTACAGTAGTAATGTTTCTTGTATTATCATCAACTTCGTGTTCTGGGTATTTGAATTCAATCCTTTTTTCTTCCATTCTTTCGTCATTTAAAACAGTTAATAAATCCGCATGCATTTCTTTTGCATCCGTATAACGATTTTTAGGATTTTTCGCTGTTGCCTTTAACACTACATTTTCTACACTTTGTGGAATTACTGGATTTTTCTTTCTAATACTTGGAATATCATCTCTCATTTGTTTTAAAGCGATTTCTACAGCATTATCCCCTTTAAATGGTAAGCTACCTGTTAGTAGCTCATAAAATAAAATTCCCATAGAATATATATCACTACGAATTGTTGAACCTTTTCCGCTTGCTTGCTCTGGAGGTAGATAATGTACAGAACCCATGACAGAATTTGTTTGTGTTAATTGTGTACTATTTAAAGCCATAGCAATTCCAAAATCTGTAATTTTAATTGTTCCGTCTTCTTTAATTAGGATGTTTTGTGGTTTTAAATCCCTATGAATAATATAACTATCATGAGCATGAGAAATTCCATCTGTTAATTGAAGCATGATATCAATTGCTTCACTAATTGTAATACTTCCTCTTTTCTTTATTAATTGTTTTAGAGTTTTTCCTTCAATATACTCCATTACAATATAATAAATCCCATCGTCTTCTCCCACATCATACATTTCTACAATATTAGGATGAGAAAGAGAAGAAGCAGATAAAGCTTCACGCTGAAAACGACGAACAAATTTTTCATCATTTGATAAATCTCCACGTAATACTTTAATCGCAACACGACGATCTAGAATAGTATCATAGGCTAGATAAACATTGGCCATACCACCTTCACCAATATTTTTAATGATTTCATAACGATCATTAATTTTCTGCCCCTTTTCTATCATTCCTCTTCACCTTCTTTATTTCTAATTAGATACGCAATAGAAATATTGTCTAATCCTCCTCTGTTATTTGCTTTTGATATTAATCTATTTACTTTATCTTCTATAGTTTCATCACTTAATAATACTTTTTGTATTTGATCTTCCTCTAACATATTGGTTAATCCATCACTGCATAGAAAAATTTCACTTACATCCATATCACAATCAAAAATATCAATATCAATTGAGGTTGTCGCACCTAATGCTTTCATTAAAACATTCTTCTTTGGGTGATTTTTTGCTTCTTCTTTGGTTAACTCTCCAGCTGTAACTAGTAAATTTACTAGTGTATGGTCATAAGTTACTTTATGTAATTTATTATTTTTCATCGCAAATCCGCTGGAATCTCCAATATTTCCAAATAGAATGTAGTATTTTGTACAGATTCCAACAACTAAAGTAGAACCCATTCCTTTACTTTCTGGATGTTCATCTGCGTAATTTAGAATCATCCGATTGATTTCAGTTGCTGAATTTCTAAGCCATTCAATTGCTTTATCTTTATCCATATCGATAAATGTTTCTTGGAAATGTTTTCCTAAATAACTAATTGCGATAGATGAAGCTACTTCTCCTGCAGAGTGTCCACCCATTCCATCTGCAACTGCTAATAAATAATCATTATTTTTATTTCTAACTACAATTACGCTATCTTCATTATGTTCTCTAACTTTCCCTGTGTCTGTCATGCAAAATGATTTCATCTTCGTCCTCCTTTTTACTCCTTAGTTGTCCACATGCTGCACTGATTTTGGAACCAAATTCTCTACGAATTGTTACGTTTATCCTATTTTTCTTTAGTATATCATAAAATTCTAAAATCGTCTCTTGTTTACTTCTTTTAAATGCAATATTATTTGTTTCATTATATGGAATTAAATTGATATAACAATTCATTCCTCGAACTAGTTCTGCTAATTCCTTTGCTTGTTGTTTTTGATCATTTACATCCTTCAGTAATATATATTCAAATGTTACTCTTCGATTAGTCTTTTCTATATATTTTTTTAAAGTATCTATTAGTATTTCTAATGGATATGCTTTATTAATTGGCATAATTTGATTTCTAAGTTCATTATTTGGTGCATGAAGACTAATCGCTAAATTTACTTGGTATGGAAGGTTAGAAAATTCTATAATTTTAGGAACAACTCCACAAGTAGATACTGTAATGTGTCTACTTCCTAATGCTATTCCATGATCATTATTGATAATTTCAATGAATCTTACTAGATTGTCATAGTTATCAAATGGTTCTCCAATTCCCATAACTACAACATGACTAATTCTTTTTCCACATTCTTCTTCTATCGTAAGAATCTGTTCTATCATCTCATGGGTTTCTAGATTTCTAATTTTTTTTAATCTGCCACTCTCACAGAATTTGCATCCCATATTACATCCTACTTGAGTTGATATACAGACACTATTTCCATAGTCATGATTCATCAAAACAGCTTCGACTTTTTCATGATCTTTTAGTTCAAACAAATATTTTTCTACATCGATATCTCTTTCTACCTTTGTAATCTGAATAGTTTTCATTTCAAAATTTTGCTCAAATTTTTCTAACAACTCTTTTTTTAAATTTGTCATTTCTTTAAATGATTTTACCTTTTTACGATACAACCATTCAAAAACTTGAGTTCCTCGAAACTTTTTATCTCCTTGTTCTACAAAGTAGTTTTCTAAATCTTTTAATGTTAAGTTATATATATTTTGCATAGTCCCACTTCCACATATCTATTATAGCATGAAAAAAAGGAGACTTAGTTAGATTATCTAAGGTTTACGTAAAGTTAAGAAATATTTTTTATAACGAAAACTCATCTCTTATGGGATGAGTTTTGGACTTTATTTTCTAATTTTTTAATAATTATGATAAGATGATTTCCGCAATTGAAATTCCTACGATTCCAATCATAAGAAGAGACATTAGAATATACATTCCAGAGAATCCACTCTCACTTGTTTTTTCAACTTCTGGCATAGTTACCTCTTCTTCTTTGATTTCTGGTAATTCTATAGTTGAATGATTCATTTCTTCAATTGCACTTTGTGGGATTACATCTGTTTTCATTTCTTTTAATTCAATATCTTCTTGTCTTTTAGGAAGACGTACAAAAACAGAAGGAAAATCATCATTTTCAATTTCTTCATTCATTAATTCTTCTTGTTCCATCTTTATTCCTTCTTTCTATTATTCATAGTGATATAATTTTCTTAAACTTTCACCATTTCTAAAAAGCTCAAAAATTTCTATTAACTTGTTTTCTTCTTCTTGCATTTCCTTTTTTTCTGATCGTCCAAAAGAGATTATTTTATATTCCTCTGGTGGGATTACTTCTGTAAATCCAATATAAAAAGGAACATTGTCTTTTATAAAAGTAAAACCATCTACAACACCCTCTTTAAATAGGGAAGCTTGATATTCTTTGACATTTTCTATTTTGGTATTACTTTCTAATAAATGATTGATTCTTAATACTTCTAAAATGAATGTTGTACTTTCTATTTTTCCTCTTAAATTTGGTGTATCTAAATCATAGAATTCATAATTCATGTCATCAAAATAATTTTGATACTTTTGAACTAGTTCTAAAAATTTTTCATTTTTCTCTTGATCTAAATCCATATTGTTTCCCCTTTTTATTTGATGATTCCTTTTATCTATTCTCTATTATGTTTATTATCTCATTATTTTTATTTACTGTCAATCTATTCGGATTGTAAAATCTTCTGTTGTTCCAATATTATTAAACTCTAAACTAATGAGATAAGTACCTGGAGTTTTATTGATAACTTCATAAAGATTGGAATAATCCATTACCATTTTTTCTATTCTATCATTATTTATTGTAAGTGTAACTGGATTATATTTTTCTTCTATTTGTGTATTTTCTAATTCTGGTTTGTAGATACTAATTAGGTCCTTATTGGAAATATAATACGTATATTGATTCTGTTCTATATTTGGAGTATACAGTCCTAATATATCAGCTAAATCATCTATGGATGCATATTGAAGATTAGCGCTTGGAACAGTAGTTAAATTATATGAATTCTTGTTTTTAATTAAGTAATTATTGCTTAATTTAGCATAGTCTTTGCTTCCCTCTTCATTTACTATTGTGAATATTTCTTTATTATCTAATTTTTTTCCTGTAATAATTTCTTGTTTTCCATTTAGAGTAAACGTATATAAATAGCTATAGTTTATTTCGTAATTTCCAGTTTGTTTTCCCTCTTCATTTAATAGATCTTTTTCCGTATCTTCTATTGGTTTTATTGTATTTTCTGTTGGTACTGACATTTGGGCTGGATTATTTGTCAGATTGCTTTTTTCTTTATCTGTTCCAACTCTTACAATGATTACTAGAATCACTATAAATATCATCATAATTGTTAACATTACGATTGCATTTAGTTGCTCATCTTTCTCTTTTCCAAAACACTTCTTTAATAGTTCTTTTAGTTCTTCCTTCTTCATACTATTCCTCGTTAAAGATTTTTCCTATTAATTTTTCCCCATTATAACCATGAAAGTAATCTTTTACAGCCATTTTTTTCTTTCCTTCAAACTGAATCTCTGTTAATATAATTTCTCCATCTTTTGTACTTACACCAATTCCATCTTCATAGACTTTTCCAATTTCTCCATCTTTTCTAGTTGTAAAGAAACTTTCGCTAATTCTAGATGCATAAATTTTAACAATTTTTCCTTCTAAAGTAGCATAAGCACCTGGATGTGGACTTAATCCTCTAATTTGGTTGTAAATATCTATCGTATGCTTTGAAAAATCTACTTTTTCTTCTTCTCTTGTAATATTCCAAGCATATGTAACTTCACTTTCTTGTTGTTTAATTGGTGTTATTTTTCCATAGATTAAATTTGGAATTGTATCTAGTAATAATTCCTTTCCCATTTTACTCAAACGATCATGTAGCATTCCAACATTTTCTTCTTTTTTAATTATCGTTTCTCTCTGAGCTAAAATATCTCCAGCATCCATTTTTTCTACCATATACATGATAGTAATACCAGTTCTTGGATAATTGTTTATAATTGCCTTATGTATAGGAGCACCACCTCTTAGCTTTGGTAAAAGTGAGGCATGCACATTAATACAATGATATTTGGGAAGATCAAGAATTATCTTGGGAATAATTTGACCATAGGCACAGGTTACAATTAAATCTGGTTTTAAATCTAGAATTTCTTGGTATTCTTTTTTTATTCTTTGTGGTTGGAATACTGGTATCTGATTTTTAATCGCAACTTCCTTTACAGGAGAAAATTTAATTTCTTGTTTTCTACCTACTTTTTTATCTGGCTGAGTTACTACACCTATTACTTTATAATTTTCAATTAATCCCTCTAATACTGGAACACTAAATTCTGGAGTTCCCATAAATATAATTCTTAAGTCTTTTTTCATTTTATCTCTCCTTACTTTTTATCAATTCCCGATATTTTTCTTTTAATTGTTCTTTTTGCTTTTCTGTCATTTTCTTATATGGATTTTTATAACTCTCTATGGTACCTATGTGATGTCCTATAATTTTTCCAGATTCAATGTAGTAGACATCTGGTACCGCAATGACATATTCATTTGTCTCTTCATTTTTACGTAAATAATCTTTTAATACTTTTTTTAATTCTTCTTTTATATCATCTATGGCTTCATGCGTATTTACATAATATATTTTTAAATCATTTTCCTTTGCTACTTCAATTAATGGTCCTACTATATTCCTACACCATGGACAACTTGGATAGCCAAAATAAACAATCCCTGTTTCATTTTTTAGTATTTGTAATACCTCTTTTCCTTCTATGTATTTTATACTATTTTTCCATGGAACTTTGGCTTTAATTATTTTTCCATTAGTATATGGGATATTATTTAAACTTTCATAATCAAATTTAAAACGGAGATTATCATTGAACATAAGAACCAGAAAAATAATTCCAAAAATTAGGAATATTATTCCAATTATAACAAATGTTTTTTTTAATAGTTTTTTAAACTTTTCTGCCATACTTCCACCTACTATTTTAAATTTTATATTTATGATTATACCATGTTTTATTAAAATCTACCATGTTGTATCTAAGAGAAATTCTAATAAAATTTTTCTTTTTAAATATGAATTGGATTGAAATCGATATCTAGTTTTACTTTACTATTTGATTGATAATGTTCTATTAATAGAGATAGTACATCATATAATTTTTCTTCTTTTTTATATTTAATTATTAATTGGAATCTGTAAATATTATTGATTCTAAATATACTGGCGATAGATGGTCCTAAAATAGTGGAGTTTTTTAGATTATTTTTTAAGTATTCTCCTATTTTATTACTTTCTACTCTAGCTATTTCATAATCACTACTAAGTATTTTTATAGAAGTTAAATAATAATATGGTGGATAATTTAATTCATGTCTAATTTTCATTTCTTCTTCATAAAAAGAATTATAATCATGTGTTCTTGAAAGTTCTATTGCATAGTGGTCTTTGTTGTATGTTTGAATGAATACTTTTCCCTCTTTTTCGCCTCGACCACTTCTTCCAGCTACTTGACTTAATAATTGAAATGTGGTTTCACTGCTCCTAAAATCAGGGATATTGAGTGAGGTATCCGCATTAATTACTCCTACCAAAGTAACTTCCTTGAAATCTAATCCCTTCGCAATCATTTGAGTTCCAAGTAGTATATCATACTCGTGATTTTGAAATGATTTAATCATTCTTTCATGGGAACCTTTTTTTGTTGTAGTATCTAAGTCCATTCGAAGTATTTGAGCACTTGGGAAAACTTCCATTAATTCTTCCTCAATTTTCTCAGTTCCTATTCCTAAACTTGTCATTGCTTCTTCATGACATTCTGGACAAGTAGGTAATAATTTCTTGGCATATCCACAATAATGACATCTAATCATTCCACTTGTCTTATGATAGGTTAAAGTAATATCACAATTTGGACATTTTTCTACATATCCACAATTTTTGCATGAGACAAAGGAGGCATATCCTCTTCTATTTAACAAAAGAATGGATTGTTCATGTTTTTCTAATCTATTTTTAATTTCTTCTAATAATATTTTGGAAAAATGAGAATTTTTTCTTTTTTCTTCTTGATTCATATCAATAATAGTAACTTCCGGTAGCGGTTTCTGATTTACTCTTTCTTTCATTTCTAAAAGATGGTATACATTTTTTTTCGCTCTTGCATAACTTTCTAATGTTGGAGTTGCGCTTCCTAAAATTAATGGACAAGAATGATATTCACTTCTTAATTTCGCAACATCGATTGCGCTATATTTTGGTGTTTGCTCCTGTTTATAGGAAGATGTATGTTCTTCATCTATAATAATCATTCCTAGATTTTCTAAAGGAGCAAAAATCGCGCTTCTCGCACCAATTACTATTTTTACTTCATGGCGTGCTATTTTTCTCCACTCATCATATTTTTCACCACTACTAAGCCTACTGTGAAGTATCGCAATATTTTCTAGAAATCTACTTCTAAATCTAGATACAATTTGTTCTGTTAAAGATATTTCTGGAACCAAAACAATACTCGACTTTCCATTTTTCAATGCTTCTTCAATTAATTCCATATATACTTCGGTTTTTCCACTACCTGTTACGCCATGTAATAAAAATGTTTTTGATTGATCTTTGGATTCTAGTACTTCATTTACTATTTTTTTCTGTAATTTCGTTAATGGGTATTTTTCTTTTTTTACATATTCTTGTTTTAATCTATAATTTTCCTCTTGCTCTTCTAATAAAATATTATTTTTCATTAATGTTTTTACACTGCTAGAAGAGATTTTATTTAATTCCTGTTTTAATATTCTTTTTTTTCTTTTTAATAAATCCACTATTTTCTGTTGATTTTCATTTTTTAATATAGGAATTTCTATATTTTTATTTAATACCATATAGATATCTATTTTTTTGTTTATTTTGATTTTTTTTCTTGCTTTTAGTGCCTCTGGAAGCATCACTTGATAAGAAGAAATTAATGTAGATAATGTCATCTCACTAATTTTTTTTCCTAATTTTAAGAGTTCTTCATTTAATATCACTTCTTCATCTACTACATCTAATATTTCTTTCAGTTCATCTATTTGATATTTACTATTGTTTAAATTTTTAATTTTTAAAACAAATCCTTCTAATTTTTGCATTCCAAAAGGAACAAGAACTCTAATTCCTAATTGTATTTTATCTACAAACTGAGGAGGAACTAAATAATCAAATGTTTTATCCACACTTCTTGTGGATAATTCTACTAAAACTTCTATTATCATAATGTCCTCCATTTCTCTTTTATTTATATTATACTATATTTTTCTGTAACTTGAATATTTTGAACATATTTCAATCACAAATTCATAAAAAAAGAAAGGAACTTAAAAAGCCCTTTCTACAAATTCATATAAACTTAATTTGCATTGTTACTACACTTCGCTGCATCTATCGCAAGTACTATCATTAGGGAATATAATACATCTTTTTTATTTTTTACATCTATCACATAAGTATCTGTTAGATGGAATATTTCTTTACTTGCATTCATAATTAAATTATCACTAGAATCTACTACTTTATAATCCCATTCTAAAATATTTCCTGTTACATTCCAATCATTACAAGTTAGATTGAATTTTGGAATAAAAAATGTAAATTCTTTTCTAATTTCTCCTATTTCTACTCCATGTTCAAACATAATAAATTTAGGTAAAAGAGTAAATACTTTTTCCTTTATTAAACCAACTTCGTTATTGTTATTATCGTAAATACGAAGTTGATGTCCCCAAGAAAGTTCTCCCTTTACTGTATATAAAGTATTTCCTTCTTCATCATAAATATCATAACTATCAAACCAAGAAAATAATCTTTGCTTAAATAACATTTTCATTTAGTTCACCTTATTTTTTAAAATTTCAGAAATAGCTTTCATTACTCCAAATTTTCCATAAGAGTATGTTAGTCCTCCTTGCATATAAGCAATATATGGAGCTCTTATTGGTCCATCACATGAAAGTTCAATTGAAGACCCTTGTGTAAATGCTCCTGCTGCCATGATGACTTTATCTTCATATCCTGGCATATCCCAAGGTTCTGGTACCGCATTAGAATCAACTGGAGAAGCCATTTGAATTCCTTGACAATAATGAATCAAATCTTCACTATTTCCAAAAATTATATTTTGTACGATATCGGCTCTTTTATCATTCCATTTTGGTTCTACTTTGTATCCTAATTTTTCTAGTGCGAAAGATGCTAGAATCGCTGTTTTTAAACTAGAAGCAACGACACTTGGAGCAAAGAATAATCCTTGTAAAAATTGTTTGTTGATTCCAAGACTTGGTCCTACTTCTCTACCTTCTCCAGGACAAGTGAGCCTTTCTCCCGCTAGTTCTACTAAATCATGTCTTCCAGCGATATATGCTCCATTGGGTGCGATTCCTCCACCTAAATTTTTGATTAAAGAACCTACCATAACATCTGCGCCTACTTCTGTAGGTGTTTTTTCTTCTACAAATTCACAATAACAATTATCAACCATAATAATCGTATCTGAATTTTGTTCTTTTATTTTTTTCACAATTCTTTCTACTTTATCAATTGTTATACTTTTTCTAGTAGAATATCCTTTTGATCTTTGAATTTCTATCATCTTTACTTTATGGTTCTTTAAGTACTCTAAAATTTTCTCATCATCAAAATCGTCACTTACTAATTCAATTTCATCATATAATACACCAAAGTTTTTTAGACTACTGTTATTTTCTCTAATTCCAATTACTTCATGAAGTGTATCATATGGAGTCCCAGTAATGCTAAGTAACATATCGCCTGGTCTTAAATAAGAAAATAAAGCTACTGTTAAAGCATGAGTTCCAGAAATAAATTGTCCTCTTACTAAGGCATCTTCTGCCTTCAATACTTCTGCAAAAACTTTTTCTGTAGTATCTCTTCCAATATCTCCATAACCATATCCTGTTGTCATATTAAAATGTACTTCACTAATTTGATGTTTATGAAATGCATTTAATACTCTTAAACTATTCCTATCACATTGTTCGTCAATTTTTTTAAAGGTTTCTTCTAATTCTCGTTCACATTCTTGAATTAGAGTCACAGTTTCATTATCGATACTTAATTCTTGATACATTTATTTTCCCTACTTTCTATCTATTTCTAAATTGAGTTCTCCTTGTATTAATATTGATTTTTGGTCTTTCTACTACTGGAGTTAGCTCTTCTGTGAATTTCATAATTACATCATCACTTGTTACAATTATTTTATCATCATCCAGTTCAGGCATCCTTTGACGAATAGACATTTTTAGTAACTCTCTATCAAAATTTTTTATCGTTCCATCTTCCATCACTACAACCCCTGAAAAATTTGTTTGTCTCCAATACTCTCTTTTCGTTACTATTTTATTTCTTTGATATCTATCTAGTTTATAGTTTGCATAAGCACAGAT
Organism: uncultured Caryophanales bacterium; assembly: GCA_949948745.1. GTDB lineage: Bacteria > Bacillota_I > Bacilli_A > RF39 > UBA660 > Alloscybalousia. The sequence goes on along the minus strand of CATLHA010000004.1, from coordinate 6,638 downwards.
TCCAAAATGATCTTCCATAATTGCAATATGTCCAAGATGTGCGATTTCTTTTGCCCAATATTGTCCTCCAATATAAGGAAGGTCAATTGGTACTTTCTTTTTTTTACAGAAAATTTTAAATAACTCTCCATGACCTGCAAAAATAGAAGCATCTTCATAATCTGCTATGTTTAATATATCTCTATTTGGTATAACTTCGATTCTAACCATTTTCCTATTTCCCCCTATGTGTATAATTATTGAATTCCCCCATCTACTCTAATTACACTTTTATTAATATAAGATGCCTCACTCGATGCTAAAAAACATACTACATTTGCGATTTCCATTGGACTAGCAAATCTTTTTAATAGACATTTTTCTTTTTCTTGTTCAATTATATCAGGATTCATCTCTAATACATCTTCTGTATTTACCCATCCAGGTGCCACTACATTTACCCTAATATTAGGTGCATATTGGTCTGCAAAGTTTCTAGCCATAGAAATAACTCCTGCCTTTGATGCATCGTAATCAAGAGACCATACATTATTTGTATCAATTCCATTCGTTGATGAAATCATGATGATATTTCCACCTTGTTGTTTTTCCATTTCTTGAATCACATATTTAGTCATTAAAAAAGTCCCTACTAAATTCACTGATAATACTTTGTCAAATTCTTCTTTCGTTTTATCCGTAATGTAACTATCTTCACTAATTGCAGCATTATTTACTAATACATCAATCTTTTCAAAAGTATTTTTAACAATCTTAAACATTCCTATGATATCTTCTTCTTTGGAAATATCTCCTTGTACTACTAATGCTTTTGTACCATATTTTTTCTCTACTTCTTCTTTTAAATTATTAGCTTGTTCTTTTTCTTTTTTATAGTGGATAATTACATTGGCACCAAGAGAAGCGAATTTTTTTATACAAGCTGCACCAATTCCTCTAGAGCTTCCTGTTACCCATACTGTTTTTCCTTTAAAATCCATACCTATTCTCCTTATGACCTTTTTAATATTCCTTCCATAACTACTGGCTTATCTACAAAATATGTATTTTGTATATAAAATTTTTGTCTACGATTGAAGAAATATTTTGATAAATAAATTTTATCTAAAGTATAACGATATCCTTGTTTTCTTAAATAAAAACAAGTAAATGTTTTACAAGCTATATTTTTTATTTGACATCCATATGGCGGTTTTAAATATTCACAATCTCTTCCTTCTAAGTAACTATGGCAACAGCCATTTTCATAAGTATCTTTTTTTACATTTCTTTCCATCATGCTACAGCGTCTCTTACATAAATTATTTTTAAATCCGCAAATGTTTTTTTTTCTAAATTCCTCATCTAAATAATTACAAATTAAATCATATAAAAAACTATAACGTTCCTCTCCTTCACTTTTTTCAAGCGCTTGATCAATTAGCTTCATTTTTTCATCAATATTTTCTTCTTTCCTTTTTTCTAAAAACTTTCTGGTCTTTTCATAAATTCTTTGATCCCTTTTACTTCTCATATTACACCTCTTAAAAACGCATTCTTATTATAACATGTTTTTTCTTATTTGAGTAGAATCTATTAAAAGTGATTTATTTGTTTTTTTATTAATGTTATGGTATATTATGGATTAATTCCTAGCGAGGAAACACTTTATTAAAAGAGGGGGAAGATGGGTATGGAGAGGATTATTGTTTATTTTAGTGATATTATAGGAACAATTTTATCAAACTCCAATATTGAAGAAGATTATCAACAATTTAGTTATTTACTATCAGACATTAAGAAAAATGAGCAAGTTGATAAAATTATTTTTTCGCTTATTAGTACAGATGATAAGGATTTTGTTTCTGATATTCAAAATATTATTCATCCATTTATTACTTCTACGGTGACTTATGGAAAACAATTTTTCCAAAATGGCTATTATACTGAAAGTGGTATTGTTCAAAAAAAGTATTCATCGAAAGCTGAAGTAATTACTGAATATGTAAAAGAATTAAAAAATAACTATGAAATCATATCAATTTATTATGCTGATGATGTAGAGATGTATCATACAATGTTATCTTTTCTTGCCAAAAGCAACGGCTGGAAACAACAACTTCATTCTATTATTCCAACTGGAAAAACTGGACTTGCTGAAGTTAATCAATTACTTGAAAATGATATTAGACTTCGCTTTCATACACGAAAATAAAAGAGGTGAATTCAACCTCTTTTTTGTTTTATATTTTTTCTAATTCGTTCTCAATTTCTTTTTTCCATGACCAATGATTTACTTCTTCCATAGATTTTTTCCATGACCAATTTCTAATTTCCTCTAGGTCTTCTCCAAATTCTCTGATGTATTGTTTATGTTCTACTAACTTGTCCTTACACCATTGCATTAAGAATGCTCCTCGATTTCCTAAAGTAGGTAAATTTCTTAAAGCATCCATTACTAAATGGAATCTATCTAATTCGTTTTGAACTCGCATGTCAAATGGTGTTGTTATAGTTCCTTCCTCTTGATATCCATGGACATGGATATTTTTATTATTACGTCGATATACTAATTGATGGATTAAATATGGGTACCCATGGAATGCGAAAATAATTGGTTTATCTATCGTAAATAATGCATCATATTCAGAATCATTTAGTCCATGTGGATGTTCTGTATTTGGTTGTAAACGCATTAAATCTACTACATTAATTACTCTTATTTTTAACTCTGGAAACCATTTTCTAAGGATTGAAACTGCTGCTAGGGTTTCTAGTGTTGGGGTATCTCCACAGCATGCCATAATAATGTCTGGTTCTTTATTTTTATCATTGCTTGCCCAAGGCCATATTCCAATTCCTTCAGTACAATGTTTAATGGCTTCTTCCATAGTTAGCCATTGTGGACGAGGGTGTTTACTTGCAACAATCACATTTACATAGTTTTTACTCTTGATACAATGTTCAAAACAAGATAGTAAACAATTGGTATCTGGAGGTAAATACATTCTGGAAATATCTGCCTTCTTAGTAACAATATGATTTAAAAATCCTGGATCTTGATGTGTATAACCATTATGATCCTGTTGCCATATATGAGATGTTAAAACATAGTTCAAAGATGCAATATCTCTTCTCCAAGATAATTCATTAGAAACTTTTAACCATTTTGCATGTTGACTGACCATAGAATCTACAATTCTTGCAAATGCTTCATAACTATGCATAAATCCATGACGACCAGTCAATAAATAACCTTCTAATGCCCCTTGACAAAAATGTTCTGAAAGGTATGAATCAATTACTCTTCCAGAAGAAGATAAAAATTCATCGGTATGCTTTCTTTGTACATTCCATTGGCGAGAAGTAGATTCAAATACGTGATTTAGACGATTCGATAATGCTTCATCTGGTCCAAAAATACGAAAATTATTTTCTTTTTCATTTTCAGTAATGATATCTTTGATATATTTTCCTAATTCCATCATATCTTGAGCTACTGTTTCTCCAGGATATGGAACTTCTATTTTGTAATCTCTAAAATCTGGTAGACGAAGTTCTTTTAATAAAACTCCTCCATTGGCATGAGGATTTTCCCCCATTCGATGTCCCTTATCTGGAACTAATTCTTTTAAATCAGAAAATAATGTTCCATTTTTATCAAATAATTCATTGGGACGATAACTTTTTAACCATTTTTCTAGTATATCTATATTTTCTGGATGACTCTCGTCAATTGTAACTGGAACTTGATGAGCACGAAAACTATTTTCAATCATTTTTCCTGCCACTTCTTTAGGTCCTGTCCAACCTTTTGGTGTTTCTAAAATAATCATTGGCCATTTTGGACGAAAATTTATCTTTGTATTTTTAGCAATTTGCTTAATATATTTTATTTCTTCAATTACTTTATCCATTACCTCTGACATTTTCTTGTGCATTTCTTTTGGATCGTTTCCTGAAACTACGAAAGGTCTCCATCCACATCCTTCAAAAAATTGAATTCTCTCATCTGCACTAATTCTTGAAAAAACGGTTGGATTTGAAATTTTATATCCATTCATATGAAGAATTGGTAATACAACACCATCTGAAATTGGATTTAAAAATTTATTTAAGTGCCATGAAGTAGCTAATGGTCCTGTTTCTGCTTCCCCATCTCCTACAACACATGCCGCAATTAAATTATCATTATCTAAAACTGCACCAAAGGCATGAGACAAACTATATCCTAGTTCTCCACCTTCATGAATAGATCCTGGTGTTTCTGGTGCAACATGGGAAGAGATTCCTCCAGGAAATGAAAATTGTTTGAATAATTTTTGCATTCCTTCGATATCTTCTGTAATTTCAGGATAAATTTCACTATAAGTTCCTTCTAAATATACATTTGATACAATTGCATTTCCCCCATGTCCTGGACCTGAAATATAAATCATATCTAAATCGTATTTTTTAATCACACGATTTAGGTGTGTATAAATAAAATTTTGTCCTGGTACTGTTCCCCAGTGCCCAACGATTGTTTTTTTAATATCTTCTTTTTTTAATGGTTCTCTTAATAATGGATTATTTCTTAAATATAATTGACCTGCAGATAAATAATTGGCTGCTCTAAAATAACGGTCAATTAATTCTAATTCTTTTTCACTTATAATTCCCTTTTCTTCTTTCATTTATATTCCCCTTTACTTTAATCATTATATAATATTTTTTACAAAATCTCAACCTACTGGATGAAAGAACCATGAAAAAAACAAGACTCAAAATCTTGCTTTTTGCTATCTCTTACTCATCACTTTCGATAAAACCACTTGATTTTCTTCTTCTAAGATTCTATATTCAGCTACACTACATGGAGCTACTCTTTCTAATACAATTGGTTTTTCTAAAATATCACTTGTAGTAATAGAATCCAAATGATATTTGTCTAATTGACTTGCTTCAAATTTTGTTTTTAAGGCATATCCAGCTTTTTCGGTTGATATTTTTTCATCAAAAGCCATCAATAGAATAGTATCTGTATATGGATAATATACTACAGAGCACTCTAATGAGGCATTAGGATATGCTTCTTTATATTTATAAAATCTAATATTAGCTTGTGAAAAAGTAATAATCCCCTTATTATCACAACTACGTATATGGCCTAATCCATTTGCTTTTTCTAATTTTATTTTTTGAACAAATTCTGAATCCAATAATTCAGATGCCATTCTTCCAAATGTAATTGGACTTTTTATTTCTACTGGAAATTTTTTTCCATAGGTTCCTGAGATTGTATAAATCCCTTCTTCATTTTTTTCACAGTGCCCCATATTTTCATCTATTGCAATTCCTACCACAAAATCTTTTACTTTAGACATTCCCTTTTGTAAAATATTTTGATTTTTTGTATATTCACAATATAGTTCTGGTTCCTTTTTAGTATTTTCATGTACATAATAATAGTAATCTTGTACATTTGGCTTAGTTGGAATAGAAAGTCGCTTTAATAAATTTAAATCTTTTTGATGCCCTTGATATAATTTTCTAGTTCCAAGTATGATTTCACTTAAATCGTAATTATTCTTTTTTTCCATGTCATTCACCTCTTTGAAGTATTTAGAGTTTAAATTCTCTATATAAATTATATACTATATTTATGAATATTACTATAAAATTATACTCCCACGCTCATTGTTTCTGGTAGTGTTGATCCTCCATCAATCACAATTCCTTGACCTGTAATATAAGAAGATTCATCGCTTGCTAAAAAAGCTGCTAATTCTCCTAGTTCTTCTATAGTACCAAGTCTTTTCATTGGGATACCAGCCGCAATTCCCCTAATTACTGATTCTGGATTTTCAGAGTCACTTTCTTTTGCAATTCCATCTACCATTGGAGTATGAATATACCCTGGCATAATAGCATTGACTCTAATGTTAGAAGTTACTACTTCTGCAGCTAATCCTTTTGTAAATCCAATTAATGCTGCTTTTGTTGTCGCATAAGCAACTTCTCCGCTATCAGCAACCATAGGCCCTGTTACACTTGATAAATTTACGATTGATGATGAAGAATTTTTCTTCATATATGGTAATGCTGCTTTTGTTACATTCCATGTTCCTTTGATATTAATATCAAAGTGAAAATCTCTGATTTCATCTGACATATTTTCAAAAGTTTCTAGTCTTGCAACACCCGCATTGTTTACTAAAACATCAATATGACCATATTTTTCGTATACTTTATCGCAAATAGTTTTTACTTTTTCTTTATCTCTGATATCTACCAAATAACCATCTACTACACTATTAGGATATTCTTCTTTCAATTTTCTTAAACTTTCTTCTAATGAGTTTGAATAATCTAAGATTACTACCTGAGCTTTATGGCGTAAGAATACCTTTACAATTCCTAAACCATTTCCCATCGCACCTCCAGTAACAATTGCTACTTTTCCTTCTAATTTTTCCATTTTTTTCACCTTCCTATTTTCTTATCATGGTTAGTATATCATATATTTATTGTAGATATTGCGAAAAGAATTTCTGGTTTACACTATTTTAAAATTTATATAATTTTGAATTTTATCATGAAAATTTTAAAAATTCGCTTAGAGAAAATACTAAAGAACGTGATTTTTTCTATATGAATTTTGAAAATTGGTCATTTTA